>NZ_JBZXEA010000010.1:0-60987 GCF_058725345.1 Pseudomonas sp. DW-iso17
CAGGCGCTGATTCTGTGGGCAATACAGGGCCAATGTGGGAGCTGGCTTGCCTGCGATAGCGGTGGTTCAGTTAGAGATTCAGTGACTGACACTCCGCCTTCGCGGGCAAGCCCGCTCCCACAGGTGATCTGTGCCAGGCGCTGATTCTGTGGGCAATACAGGGCCAATGTGGGAGCTGGCTTGCCTGCGAAAGCGGTAGTGCAGTCACAGATGCAGTGACTGACACTCCGCCTTCGCGGGCAAGCCCGCTCCCACAGGGGATTTGTGTCAGGCGCTGATTCTGTGGGCAATACAGGGCCAATGTGGGAGCTGGCTTGCCTGCGAAAGCGGGAGTGCAGTCACAGATGCAGTAACTGACACACCGCCCGCAGGCAAACCAATCAGAAGTAATACGGGAATTTCAGGCTGAACGTAAAGTCCGGCGCATCATCGGTCATCCCAATCGCCAGGTTCGGCACGATGGTCAGGTTATCCGAGGCGGCAATCGTCATGCCCACGTTGAAATAGCCGGCGTTGGCATCGCTGGACACCACTGATTGCCAGTCGCCGCCATCGGGCTTGAGCTTGCTCTTGCGCTGCACCAGGTCGGAAACCGAGAACGACATGCTCATCTTCTCGTTCAAGGCAAAGGCGACGCCGACCCCGAATTGGAAGCTGTCGCCCAGGCGTACCTTGCCTCCTACCTTCTGATTGACTTCGCTGCTGATGTCATCGAAAGAATCTTCAAAGTTGTGGGTGTACGACAACGAACCGAACAGCACGGCCGGGTCGAAGGTTTTGACCAGGGAGATGCCCGGCGTGACCGACCAGACCCCGTTACCCGTGGGCAGGCTTTCGGGCACGTAGAGGTTATCGTTGTTAGGTTGCTTGACCAGTTTGATGCCGAAGGGCTCTTTGCCCGTCGGGGCCTTGACGCGCACCGACACCACCGCATCGGGCAAGGTCGGGGTTTCGTCGAGGAACTTGTACGCCACGCCAAAGTTGACATCGCCGATGGTCGGGTCACGGGTCACGGAACCTTCGGAGGTGGCGGTGGCGTCGTTGCCGGCGCCGCCCGACTGGTAGGTGGACTCGCGGTACACCACCGGCACGTTCAGGTCGAACTGCCAGCGGTTGTCGACGTTGTAGCGCCCGGTAAGGTCCAGGGTCCAGCTGTCGGACTTGATCCGGTCCAGGTTGATGTTGCCCAGGAAAATAGAGTCCAGCGCCAGGAAACCATTGAGCGTCAACTGGCGCGCGTCATAACGGGCATAGGTGATGCCCGTTTCCACGCTGAACTTGCCATTGCCGAAAAAGCCGCTGGCCTCGTTGTACAGGTTGCTCACACTTTGCGCAGGGGCCGAGTCGTCCTTGAGGGCCTGGCCGTAGGAGCTGCCACCCCCGCCAGCGCCACCGGATGCCGCGGCTGCGCCCGTACCGCTAGCCGCGACAGTGTTAGCGCCGTTCTTGAAGTCGGCCGGTGATTTGGCCAGGCGCCTGGGGGCGGGCGTTGCCGGTTGGTCCTCGACCTGGCGCACACGTTGCTCCAGCACGGCCAAGGCTTTTTGCTGCACGTCGTAGCGTTGCTTGAGTTCCAGCAGTTCCTTCTTCAGGGTTTCGATGTCAGCGTCTGGCGCGGCATACAGCACGGATGCGGGCAAGAGCGTACTCAAACAAACCACCGCACGTAGCGATAACGATCGATGCATGAAATAAGCCGTCCTTTTCTAATGCGTAAGTGTCGAGGGTCAGCGTAGTTCAATAACCGAGCGTGCGTAGGCCTTTGAGTTGATCCAGGTTGCAGTTCAACGCGGCGTTGTTCAGCCCGTTATTGTTCATCACCACGTTGATCTGGGTGATGTTTCTGACAAGGTTGCTATCGCCGGTCAATACTGTGCCCTGCAGCACGTTCCCCGCGCCGATCTGTTGCAGGCTGTTGCCCTGGTTGTGATTGGCCTGGATGGCCATCTGCACGCCGCCACTGTTGGCCGATACGCTGACACGGCCCGCGGCGCTGTCCCCGGTCACTGTACCGCCCGCCACCAGCACCTGGCCGGACTGCAGGTTATTGGCGGGGCTAACCCCATTTTCGACGTTGATGCCCACATTGTTGTAGGCGGCGTTGCCATCGCCGGCGGTGCGTACACTTTGGGTCACGCCCTGGCCGCTGCCGAGGCCGGCACCCCCGACCACATTGCCGGTGCCCGTGTTGGGGCGCGTGCCGGTACCGGTCGAACCGGTGGTTTGCACGTAGAACTGTGGCGTAATGGTGGTCTTGTCGATCTGCATGTTGGCCGTGCCGGTGATGTTGCTACCTTCGGCATTGGTCCAGGTGCTGCTCATGACAATGCCAAAGCTGATGATGCGTCCCGGCATCACATAACGGCCGCGCAGCTCGGCCATTTCGGCGTCCTTGAGTTCGATGGGCTTGAACCCCGAGGACGCATAAGCAGGCATTGAGGCGGCCAGACACAAGACCGTCAGCCAACGGGAAGTGTTCATCTGCTGCTCCTGGGGCGTCCTGCCCCTTATTGCGCTTCTAGAAGAAGTCGCTCTGGATAAAACCGAAATCCATCAGCTCGGCATCGCCCACAGGCCTGAACTCATTCATCTGGCTCTTGGCGGTCAGCGGCAGGGGCGGGTCGAGCAAGACGTTGGCCTTGTCGTAACCCTCACCCAGTACGGCGAAGACAATGCCATTCCAGCCTTTGACGAAATCGTCACGGGAATAGCGCTTGTGGCCCAATACGGGGTCGCCGATGTACACCCAGTCCTTGTCGGCCCGTTGCAACACCACGAAGTGCTTGTAGCCGCGAATTTCCAGCAGCACCACCACGGGGATTTTCACGGTCAGCAGGGTCTCAGGCGCGATCTTGTAGCCCCGGGCACGCATGCCGATGCTCTCGAGGTAGCGCTTCATGTCCAGCATGGAAAAGCCCTGGGTTCGCACCAGGTCCTGGTCGGCGGTGACCAGCATGCCTTTGATGATGTGTGCTTCGTCGACGTCCAGCCAATAGGCCTGGCGCAGGATGGTGGCGAGTGCTGCGGCACCGCAGCTGAAGTCGGTTTTCTGTTCCACTAGGTTGGCGAACCGGCGCTCGCGAATGCTCTCGACCTTCTTGAAAATCACCGCACCGCCGGGCATGGCGGAAATCGCCATGGTGCCTGCCCAGGTCGTGCCGGTGAGTAACATCAGGAGGGTGAGGGTCGCGATACGCATGATCGAATGACCTGTTGGACACTGGAATAAAAAAGGGCCTTGTCGCCAAGGCCCCGTTGGATCAGAAGCGCACGCCGCTGGCGCAGACGCTGCAACCTTGGCCGATCGACAGGCTGTTGCTGCCTTGGTTGCCCGCACCCGATTGCAGGTTGACACCTACGTTGCCGGAGTTGCGGTTAACCGAGTTGTCGAGGCTTGCGTTGTTGGACACGTACTGAGGCTTGCCATAACCATGGCTGCTGGCGGCCGTGTTCAGGTAGCTGTTGTTGAGCGAGTTCTGCTCGGTGTTGGACGCTGCTGCGATGTTCTTGCCGTCAGCGGTGGTGATGGCCAGGTTGTTTTTACCCTGGTTACCCTGGCCGGCCTGGCCGTTGTAACCCACGTTGCCGGAGTTGCCGGTGATGGAACCGTCCAGGGAGGCGTTGTTTTGCGTGCCTTTGTTGACGAAGTTGTTATGCGAGCTGCCTTGGTCGACATCGATCACGGCAAACACGGTGGCGAAGTCGCCTTTGGCACTGGAAATGGCGCCGGCGTTGTCAGCCTGGTTGCCGGAACCTGATTGTGCGTTGACCCCGACATTACCGCTGTTGCTATTTACCGAGTTGTCGGCTGATGCGTTGTTCTCGGTGTTGGTGTCGTCGAATTTGTTGTGTTCGCTTTTCTGTACGTCAGTGACCACAGCGGCCACAGTACCGGTGGGTTGTGGGGTTGGATGCCAGCCACCCGCTTGAGCAGCAGCAGCCATGAGTGCGGCGAGAGCGAAAACCATTGGTTTCAGAGCCATTTGAGGTTTCATGGTGTTTCTCCTTGCTTCTAATTAGTTGGTTAAGTGTTGGTACGGTCTAACGAACGTCTACCAAGCGGTTACTTGATAGTGATGCCCAGGGTGTTAGCCACTCGGTTTCCCACCCCGGCACTCTGGTTCACCTGTGTCACTCCTCGGCTGCCGGTGAAGGCCTGGTCGCTGGTCACGACCTGGCGGCTGCCAGTGGTGGGGGTGAGCCCTGAGTCGGTTGCCAGCGTCGTCGTGTTCTGTTGCAACAGGACGCTGTCATCGATGCTCTGCGGGCCAGGGTTGAGGCTGATCCGCACAGCGTTGATGGATTGGTTATTAGCCCCGGCAGACTGGTTGATGCCCAGTACGCCGTTGCCACTGCTGAATGAGTTGCCCTGGATCGCGGCCTTGGCGTTCAGGGACGGGTCGACCTTGCCGTCGACACGCTGGATGTCGACGTTGGTGGCCTGGCCACCGAGCGCGATGGCGCGGCTGTTGGACATTTGTTGCCCCGTGCCGGCGGCCTGGTTGATCGACAGCACGCCGTCGTATTGCTGGCCGCTGTGGTTGATCACGGCGGTGTTGTCGGCCATGGCCGAGGCGCTGCCCAGCAGGGCAAGCACCAACAGGGCGCGCTTCATCACTTGCCCCCCATCATGCTGCCGAGGTTGTTGAGCGGCGCCATGCCACGCTGGATCGAGTCGCTGATCTGCCCGCCCATGCTGCTGCCGCTGCCCGCACCATGGCCTGCCGCTGCGCCAGCGCCGAGTGTCGACATGCTGTTTTGGGTGGCGCCCAGGCCCGACAGGCTGCCGTTGGGCTGCAGGGAGCGGGCGAGGCTGGAGCCACTGCTGATGCCGCCGATATCCCTGTCGCTGAGTTCGCCGGTCAAAGCGTTGTTGATCTCTTTGCTGGGGTTGGCATTGGCGGTGTTGGGGTAGGGGTCGGGCAGCGAGGTGCGCCCGTACATGTGGCCCTGCACCGTACGCCCGGTCACGATCACACCGTCAC
Organism: Pseudomonas sp. DW-iso17; assembly: GCF_058725345.1. Taxonomy (NCBI): domain Bacteria; kingdom Pseudomonadati; phylum Pseudomonadota; class Gammaproteobacteria; order Pseudomonadales; family Pseudomonadaceae; genus Pseudomonas; species Pseudomonas sp. DW-iso17. Next base: position 4,986 of record NZ_JBZXEA010000010.1, read on the forward strand.
CCGCCTGGCTCGTCAGGCTGACACCTGCACTGAGCACGCAACTGATCAGCAGTACGTTTATCGACGAGGCGTGTGTGAGTGTGTTCACGGCGGCAGTCCTTATTCTTAACGCTGACCCTAAACAGCGTTGTCAGGGAAAGAGCAGAAGGCGTGCCGCTTTTTATTAGATGTGGTTATTCAAGGGGTTGGGAGAAAGTCGAGGCAAAGTGATGGCAACCCTGTTTCAGGGTTGAAACAGTCTCAAAGGCGTGAGATAGGCCCATGCTCATCTCACGCTGTCTCAGCCATGTAACACTGCCTGTGACAGAACCATGAATCCGCATACGGCGGGCGATGCAGGTGAGGGAGGTGTTTCAAAAATGGACACCTGCGGCCCAAACGTCCCGCTTCGTGCGAGCGGGCTCAGCCCTTGGGGGCTTTACGCGGAATGGAGTTGAGCACGGGGTTGCCGTCCTGGTTTTGGGTCAGGTACACCGGCAACACCTTGGGCAGGGAGGGCACGAGGTTGTTGACCTCATTGATGTTGTAGATACCGCCGACGCGAATCGCGCCGGTACTGGCGTCTGCGAGCATCACCGGCTTTTTCAGGTAGCGGTTGATCAGGGGCAAGGCGTCCGTGAGGGTCAGGTTGTCGAGCACCAGCTTGCCCTGGCGCCATGCCAGCGCGGTGTCATCGGGATTGATAGCGGCGACCTGCGGGGTCGCGTCACCCTGATGGAAACTGGCTTGCATGCCTGGGCTAAGCGGCACACTGGCATGCTCGCCGTCGCTGGAGATCTGCACCGAGCCCTCCAGTAACATCACCCGCACCTGATTTTCATATTCCCAGACATTGAATTGCGTGCCGGTCACTCGCACCTGGCCTTCGCCGGCCCGCACGATAAACGGGTGGTGGCTGTCGTGCGTGACGTTGAAGAACGCTTCGCCCTTTTTCAGGGTGACACGGCGCTGGTCCTTGTAATGGCTGTAGACCAACTCGGTGCCCAGGTTCAACTCCACTTGGCTGCCATCGCCCAGGGTGACTTTTTTCAAGCCATTGGCTGCTTCGAACCGTTCATAGGAGCTGGGCAACCAGCCCGCTTCCCAGCCGGTGAAGGCGGCAAGCGGCAATGCCGCCAGGCACACCGCTGCGGCCACCGCGTAGGTGCGCAAGCGGCTGGCTGGCTTCTTGATTGGGACCACCACCGCCTCAGGCTTGTCGCGGGGCAGGTGGTCGGCCACGTCCCAGATCTCGAGCATGGCTGCATATTCGAAGGCGTGCAGCGGATGGGCATCGTGCCACTGGGTAAAAGCCTGACGTTCGCCCGCCGTGCAATCTGCAGCATGCAGGCGCATGCACCAATGCGCGGCGGCGTCGGTGATGGCGTCATATTCGGTTTCTGAAAGGGGCTTTTCGCTCATTAACTCATCCTGATTTCCCACATTCTAACCTCCCAAGGTGGACGGCGAGAACTGCATCATGGCGATTGCACATCAATTGGAACTTATTCTTGTTTGTGTGCGCCTAAAAATTCAGGAATTAACCTGTCGTCCACTATGGAGTACGAAAATGTTGAAGAAAACCTTGATCGCCCTGTGTGCTACTTCCGCGCTGTTGAGCGCTGGCGCCGCCATGGCCGACAAGCCGGGTGCAGGCTGGATCACCATTGAGAAAGCCATCGAGGTGGCGAAAACCAAGGCCGGCTACATTGAGGTCTACGCCGCTGAAGCGGATGACAATGGCTATTGGGAAGTCAAAGGTCGCAAGTCCGATGGCATCGTGTATGAGGCGCGCATCGATGGCGCTTCCGGTAACGTGCTGCGTGACCAGAAAGACTGATGCACTCGCCGGGGGCCGTTCAGGCGCCCGGCTCCACCTGGCGGCCAAGATGGGTGATCAGGTACGTCACCGAGTCGGCGTTGGCCAGAATGGTGTCAATCCGTTTATCAGGGACTGACATGAAAATGATCCTCGCGTCCTGCAAGGTCTTGGCGCCGGTGGCCTTGAAAATTTTCTTTTCAATTGCAGAACCTGGTTTGAAGTCTTCCCACAGTTCGGTGAGGGTGTCTTGAGTCTTGAACAGCATCGTTGCAGGCGTCATCGTCGATAACGCGGTGCTGCGCAGATCCTCCAGGGTGGTTTTAAGCACTTCGGCGCCGGGCCTTTCGATATTGATCAAGTCTGGGAAGGGTCGCATGCTGTCCAGGTAGGCAATGTCCACGGTGTCGAGCTTCAAGTGCGATAATTCGTGAATCAGCGTGCTGGCCCTGGCGTGCGTCGATATGTTGAACGCTACATTCTCCAGCAGACGGTTCTGGTAGACGTCCAGATTAGGGTCGAAGAATCGGCTCAGAAGATACAGCTTGCGTTCTGTGTCAGCGGGAATCATGAATGCATAATCCGACGCCGGGTCCTGTCGGCTGGTGCCCGCGACAAAACGCATGGAGTTCGGACCGGTCAAGCTGGGGTCGGTGAGTTCATCGATGATCTCGTCGATTATTTTTGTGACTCTCAAGACCTGGTCCGGGGTCAGTGTGACGACACCAAACATTTCCCCTAAAAATCGCCCAACCCGGCTGTCAGGGTCGCGTTGTACAGCAAATTGCGCAACGTTGCGGCGGCAGTTCAGCGCGTAATAAGTCGCAAAGTTCAACGCTTCAGTGATGGCCTGGGCTTTCCAATAGGTCAACGCGCCAATATCGCGGATACCGACCGCTTCAATGTTGATGTCCCGTACCTCATTGCGCCACGTCTTGAGGTACGACTGGGCCCTGCCGAAGCGCGGCTCCTGGCCGTCCAGCTTCAGTACCCATATGCCCTGCGCATTACGGCCGATGTACGGCCCCACCTGCTCGTCGTTGGCGAGGCGCCAATGTTGTGCGGCTTTCTTGACGCTATACACCTTGCCGGCCAGCGGCACGTAGTATTTCGCGTTTTTCTGGTCTTCATACACCTGGCTGAGCGTGCTCTTTTTCAGGTCTTGCAACGCCACGTCCTGTGCCTCGAACGGTTGCAGCCGGGTGCGCGAAGGGCAGGTGACATGCCAGGTGGCGAGGGTGGTGGCTGCGGGCGGTGACTCATCTGTCAGCTCGGCCAGCGAGCGCTCCTTTTCAGTGGGTGGGGCAAGGGCGGTGCCGTCCAGCGCACTGCGCAGGGCGGCCATTTGCGCCACGCCCCTGACGAAATCCTTGAATGCAGCCTGCCACTGGTGTAGCTGCAAGGCTTCGGCCGAGCGCTTGAACAAGGTGTAGCTACGCCATACCACCAGCGGGTAGGCGAGTTTGCCGGCCATGAACTGCACCGCCGTCGGGATTTGCGTGCCGAACAAGCGGGTCGCATGATCCCACAAGGTCTTGGTGCCTTCTTCGAATTGGCTGCCCAGTACCTTGAGCAACATCAATGTGTTCTCGCTGAACAGGTAATGCAGCACATTGCCCGTCACTGCCGAAGCGGCCAGGCGGATATCGGACGGGCTATGCTGGTTGTTTTTCAGCAAATGGCGGTAAGTGGCCTGGTGCGGATCTTCCAGGTGCATAAGCACCCAGTCCTGCAGGATGCCGGGCCTTTGTATCTCATCCAGCAAGGCCGTTTCATCCGCGTATTCCTTGAACACATGCTGTTCGCTGTACGGCGCGTAGAGCACCCATGGACCCTCGCCAGGAAACTGCGGGCCGATCAGGTACACACCCAGCACCTTGGCGGTACTGGCGCCTTCGGTGGCGATCAGTTCCAGCGGTCGAATCATCGCCGTGGTCCCGCTGAGTGACGCTCGGGCCACGGTGTCCGGCATATCGAAAATCTGCTGGACCAGGCTCAAGGCTCGGGTGGAAAGCCGCTCCTGCAACCGTTGCTCGTCGGCGTGTTGCAGCGCTTGCCACGGCAACTGACGGCAAAACAGACGCCTGCGTTGGCGTGCATCATCGGTTTGCGCCTCAAGGTGGCTTCGCACCTGTTGCTGATAAGCGCTTTTGAGATCCAGCTGTCGCACCATTTGTATCACGGCACTTGCGTCCAGGGCTTGCGGTAATGGCTTTGCCGTGCGTGAACGTGGGCGGATGTGTTGAACCGTCAGATTTGGCCAGTGCCGCAACGCAAAGTCGGTCAGGTTGTCGACATTCACATCGAGCACTGCATCGGTGGGGATCAGGATGTGATCGGGGTTGAGCGCCTGGCCGGGAAAGCGCGCCTCAAGCAGCGTCATCAGCGTGGTGAAGGCATAAGCACGCAGGGGTTGGATGTCATGCAGGTAGTCATGTTCCTCGTCGGCGTTGTTGCAGTACTGCTCCAGAAGCTCAGCCTGGTGGATTTGGTCCTGGGCCGGCGCCATACCCAGCCACACCGGCAGTGCCTGCTGGTTGACCATGGCATCGGCCAGTGTGATTGCCCTGCCAAGGTTGGTGGGCGGAGGCTGTTCGATGACGGCGTCCAACCGATCCTGCAAGGCACGGGCGCGCAGGCCCATGGATTGCAGGTGATCCACGCCTTCCATGATCGCGTCGTTGTAGCTGTCTACTCGGTCATTCAACAGGTCCTGATCAATACGTTGCAGCGGGCCCTGGCGAAATGCCTGATGGGGCTCGCGCAAGCTGAACGGCAGATTTTCCAGCAGGCTCAAGCTGTTGATCGGGTGCGCCAGGCGCTGGGTGATTTCATCGCGCAGGGCGTTGATCGAGGCAAAGACTTCGTAGCCCAGGCGCGGGGTCCAGAGCAGCGCCTGGCCCGAGCGCTGCGGGTCGATACCGCCGCGCTCAGTAATCACGAACGTATTGGCCAGCGGTTGTGGCGTATCGACGGCGTTCAAGTCCAACGTCAACCCATAGGCATCCGGCAAAAATCCGTTAAGGCCATGGCGTGTCAAGCGCGACAGACTGTCGGGCTGAAGTAGCGTGTCGAGAATGGCCTGGCTTGTGGGCGCCAGGGTTTTATCCAGCGACCTCAGCTCGGCTTCGCTGCGTAACCCCACCAGCATCGAGTGGGCGTGTTTGGCGTGAGTCTTGACCAGAAACTCATGGGGTTGCTGGCGCATGGCGTGCTTGGAAAACAGCAGCAGGACGCGCTCGATGACGGTGTTGAACGTCTTGAGCGTCATGCTTGGCAATTGCACGAAGACATTGCCTTCGCCCCGCGTATAGAACTTCGTCCTGGACGAGAAGGGCACCGCAGGCGCCTCTTGGGCCAGGCGTTCAATGAAGTGCTCAAGCATGCTCAATGACTGCACTGGCGCACGCTCTTCACGCTCCTGGGCACGCGTGGCGTAGGTATTGATAAACACCTCTTCGGCTTTGACTGACTGTTGCTGCAGTTGCAGTTCAGCGTTGAGCGTGTCAGCGACGATGCTACGTAAGGTCGGGTGGTGCGCGCGCTCCATCGCCAGCGCGCGCTCCATCGCCAGCGCACGCTCAATCGCCCGCAGGTTCTGAAGCTGCAGCCGGGCGCGCTCGGCCTTGACGGTCGTAGGGCGGCCATTACCACGGGTGACCGGATGCAAGGTCCAGCGCCCGTTGGTCTCTAGTGTGGCCAGTTGATTGTCCAGCAAGGCACGTACGTCCAGGGCACTGTCGAGCAGGGCTGTGAGGTCCACTTGGCCATCGCTGCGCCGGTAGATTTCCAGGGCGTGGTTAAGGTTGTCCGTTTGCTTGCGCGCAATGTCTTGTACCAAGGTCACGAACACATTGCCGGGTATCGGCCTTGCCGCGATGGTGATCGGGTCCAGGCCGAGCAGCGTGTCGCGCTCATCCAATGAGAGGAAGTTGAGCCATTCGTCCTCGTAGCCTTCGGCCTTGAGCATGCTCAGTAACCGGTCTTTGAGGTCGTCGAGGTTTTCCAGCACCTGTAACCCGCGCGATTGGGTGTAGAGGTACGCGTGGTGCTCGGTGATCATCAAGGTGCTCGCTGGTTCAACGTAATGTTGATGAGGGGCATAAAGGCGCACCTTTTCCACGCTGAGGTTTTCGGCATGGGCGCTGCGGGCGCTTTGGTCGCTGAGGAACAGGGCCTGAAGTGCGTGGCTTTCCTCGGCGGTAATAATCTCGCCCTGGCGCTTGAGCAACACATCGAGGCGAAACTTCTGCGCCACGCCTTGAGCAAAAAAATCCACGCGCGAGGTGCCGCTGTCGATATCTTCATTCCAGTAGGTCTGCAACAGGCTTTCCAACAGCTTCGAGAAAGTACTGGAGCTTTGTTCGATCAAGGCCTCCCAACGCCGGTGATCTTCTTCCCGTTCGGAGGCAGTGAAACCAGTGGTGTCATGTTTTGGGTTCGAGTATTCGCGTATCTGCCCTTTGGGCCACCTGTGACGCACATAAAATTGCAGCAGCGCTTCGCTCAAGGTCTGCGAGTTGACCCAGCGTGGCGTTGCTTGCTCAGCTTCGCGGGTTAAGACATTGACCCGTGTGTCCCGTTGATCCAGGTGTTTGAAATGGGGGCGGGCCATGACGCTCAGCAGCGTGTCGAGCATGTCAGGCAAGGTCGGGGTTTTTTGCAGGTGGTCGAGCATGGCCTTGACGTTATCCAGCTGGCAGGCCTGGAGCATGCGTGCCTGCTCCGTCATGACTTCACCTTCGATGAGCTGAGTGGTCAACACCATGGGCGTGTCAGCGCCCAGCGCATTGCGTTGGTCCATCGACAGGTAGCTCAGCAAAGGGGCGCTCTGCAGTGGGTCTTCCAATTGCTCGATCAATTCGCTCAGCAGGGCAGCGTGGCTGTCATAGACCTGTATGCCGTTATCCGGGGTGTAGAGCAATGCCTTGGCGGCGTCGGGTGTCGGGCTGATCGCGAACGCGCCGGCAAGGGGAATGGGGGGCTTGCCGGAAATGTTGATCAGGACCTTTTCAACACGCATGGGGTGATCATGCCGGCTTGTGTCCTGCCGAGACTCGTCGGTAGCCAGGTAAAGGTTGTACAGCCAATCAAGGTCTTTGGCGGTGAGCCCCAGCGTACGTTCACGAGCGGTGGGCGAGGCTTTGCCTTGGGGTTTGAGAAACTCAGGGAAGAAATACGGGGGCGTTAAGCGAACCACAGCCTGTCTCCGGCGTGCCAGGAAAAGCACAGGGTAGGCAGGCGTCCGTGGTGCAAGGCGGTAAATATTCAGCGCTGCGCACGTTGACAACGCAGAGCGTGCGTGGTGTTTAATCGAGGGTCTGGATGTCCCATTCGTTGCCCCTTCCAATCATAAAAACGGAGCTTCAAATGTCTGCGCAGTCCCCGACAGTTGCCACCGCTTGTGCCTCGATCCGCTTCGCTGAACTGGAGGAGTTACTTCATCAGGTGTTCGTTCGGCACGGCACATCGGCGCAGGTTGCTGCGATTCTTGCGCACAACTGCGCAAGTGCCGAGCGTGACGGTGCCCACAGTCACGGTATTTTTCGCATCCCCGGTTACCTTTCGACGCTGGCCAGTGGATGGGTCAACGGCACCGCCGTCCCCAGCGTGACCGATGTGGCCTCAGGCTTTGTGCGCGTCGATGCGGGCAATGGTTTTGCCCAGCCGGCCCTGGCGGCGGCGCGCCCGTTGCTGGTGGAGAAGGCACGCAGCGCCGGCATCGCGTTGCTGGCAATCCATAACTCCCATCACTTTGCTGCGCTGTGGCCGGACGTCGAGCCGTTTGCCGAGGAGGGGCTGGTGGCACTCAGCGTGGTCAACAGCATGACCTGCGTGGTGCCCCACGGCGCGGATCGTCCGTTGTTCGGCACCAACCCCATCGCGTTTGCGGCGCCCCGGGCCGACGGTGCGCCGATTGTGTTTGACCTGGCCACCAGCGCCATCGCCCATGGCGACGTGCAAATCGCCGCGCGCAAAGGCGAGCGGTTGCCACCGGGCATGGGCGTCGATAGCCTCGGGCAGCCGACCCAGGACCCTAAAGCCATTCTGGAAGGCGGCGCACTGTTGCCATTTGGCGGGCACAAGGGTTCGGCACTGTCGATGATGGTGGAGTTGCTGGCGGCAGCGTTGACGGGCGGCAACTTCTCTTTTGAATTCGATTGGACGGACCACCCAGGCGCGCGCACGCCGTGGACAGGCCAGCTTCTGATCGTGATCGACCCGAGTAAAACCGCTGGGCAAAGCTTCGCCCAACGCAGCCAGGAGCTGGTGCGGCAGATGCATGCGGCGGGGTTGCGTCGATTGCCGGGGGACCGACGCCATCGTACGCGGGCGAAGTCGCAGGAAACCGGGATCGAACTGGACGCGCAGGCGTTGCGCGAGTTGAGGGCGCTGGCGGCGGGGTGAAACAGGCTGCGCGGGGGGCGCAGCCTGAATGGATCAGTAACGGCGACCCAGCAACAGGCCGACCACCAGGCCAAAGCCTGCGGAAATGGCCACGGTCTGCCATGGGTGGCCGCCGATGTAAGTCTCGGTGGCATCCACGACCGGCTTGCTGCGTTCACGCACATTGGACACCGATTCCAGGGCTTGCTTGAGTTTGATGGCAACCTGCTCGCGCAGGGTTTCACCTTCCTCGCCCACCAGGGATGCGCTGCTTTTGAGCAGTTTGTCCGACTCTTCGATCAACGCGCTCAGTTCGCTGAACGCTTGGTCCTTGATTTGATCTTCGACAGCTTGGGCGGCGGTTTTGCGGGCCATTGAGTGACTCCTTGCAGGTGGATGTGGCAGTGAACAATGGAGTATCGGGGGGAGGCAAAAGTTGCAGTTTTTTTCCCCATGCGCTCATCCGAGGCAAAATCCGGATCGGGAACTTTGGGCCTACAGTGTAAGATGTCACCTATTTGTGCAGCAGGTAATTCAACATGAGCTTCAATCTCGCCAACAAGACCCTCGCCGAACGCGCCGAGCTGGAAGATGAAAAGTCGCGCCTCTACGACCTGTGGCAAACCAACCTGGGCAAGGCCAAGGGCGAAGCCGCGCGCTTGTTCGGTGAGCGCGCCAAGCGCAAGGGCAAGTGGGCCGAATGGGTGCGTGCCGAACTCGACGGCATGTCGCCGCCGGAGTTTTCCAACATGGTGCGCAGTGAAGTCAACAAGCTGATGGCGGCGGCGAAGTAAAGCACGCCACAATCGCTTCGCGTACCTTGAGCAACAGCGGGTCCAACTGAGCCTGGGTGCGCCAGCCCAACTCCACCGGGTAATGCGGTAGCGCCAGCGGGCAGGGCAGCACGCGCAGGCCGGTCATTTGCGCAATGGCGTGGGCTGCATGCCCGGGAATGGTTGCCACGGCGGTGCTGCCTTGGAGCAGATACGGCAGCGCGGCAAAGTGGCTGGTGGACGCGCACACGTGGCGGCGCAGCCCGTGGGCGGCCAAACCTTCATCGGTAATGCCGATAAACCCGCCTGACGACACCAATACATGTTCCCGTGTGACAAACCCCTGCAGGTCGATAGCCTCCTGGCCCGGCGCCAGGCTATGGGGGTCTACCAGGCAACGATAGTCACCTTCCCCCAGCACCTGTCGGCTCAGCCTGCGCTCGGTAAAACCGCCGGCGGTAATGGCCAGGTCCAGCGTGCGGTCGAGCAGGGCGGCGGCGACGATCTGGCTGTAGGTCTGGCGAAAGATCACCCGTAGTTTGGGCAGGCGCAGTGCGATGGCCTCCATCAGGCTTCGGCCATAAGCAATCTCGAAGTCATCCGACAGCCCCAGCACCACCGAGCGGCCCTCGTAGTGCGAGTTTTGCGGGCTGATCATCGCCAGGCTCTGGCGGCAGCGATCCAATGCCTCACTGATCACCGGTTTCAACTGATTGGCTCGCAATGTGGGCGCCAGGCCGCGTCCGGTGCGCACGAACAAAGGGTCGCCGTACAGCTCACGCAAGCGCCGTAGGCCCGCGCTGATCGCCGACTGCGTCACACCCAGTCGCAGCGCCGCACGGCTGGCACTGGACTCGTCGTGCAGGGCTTCGAAGGTTTTGAGCAGGTTGAGGTCAACCTGGGCGATATTCATTTGGCTCATATCATTTAGCACTGAGGTGGGCTTTATTCATGATCGAGTCTGGCCAGAGAATGGGCAACCCCTATCTATCGGAGTAAGCCTGATGCCCGTATCGACTGTCGCAGCCCTGCAAATCGGCGCCTTGCCTGGCGGCAAGGCTGACACCCTGGCGCAGATCCTGGCCTATGAGGATCAAATCCAGCGCAGTGGCGCGCACTTGGTGGTCATGCCCGAGGCGTTGCTGGGCGGCTATCCCAAGGGCGAAAGCTTTGGCACGCAATTGGGTTATCGCCTGCCCGAGGGCCGGGAAGCCTTTGCACGGTATTTTGCCAATGCCATTGACGTGCCGGGGCCAGAAACCGAGGCGCTGGCCGGGATGTCGGCGCGTACCGGTGCCAGCCTGGTGCTGGGCGTGATTGAACGCAGTGGCAGTACGCTGTATTGCAGCGTGTTGTATTTCGAACCCTCGGGCGGCCTGGTGGCCAAGCATCGCAAGCTGATGCCGACCGGCACCGAGCGGCTGATCTGGGGCAAGGGCGACGGCTCGACCCTGCCGGTGATTGACACCGCGGTTGGGCGTATCGGCGGCGCGGTGTGCTGGGAAAACATGATGCCGTTGCTGCGCACCGCGATGTACGCCAAGGGCGTCCAGGTGTGGTGTGCACCCACCGTGGACGAGCGCGACATGTGGCAGGTGAGCATGCGCCATATTGCCCATGAAGGGCGTTGCTTTGTGGTCAGCGCCTGCCAGGTGCAGGCATCGCCTGAAGCCTTGGGTGTGGAGGTTGCCAACTGGCCGGTGGACCGTCCGTTGATTGCCGGCGGCAGCGTGATCGTTGGACCCATGGGCGATATTCTGGCGGGGCCGTTGGTGGGCGAAGCGGGTTTGTTGACGGCGCAGATCGATACTGATCAGTTGGTGCGGGCCCGCTACGACTACGACGTAGTGGGGCATTACGCCAGGCCGGATATTTTTGAATTGGTGGTCGACGAGCGCGCCAAGCCAGGCGTTCGCTATATCACTGACTGAACGCAATCAACCTGTGGGAGCAGGCAAGTCAGCTCCCACATGTGGTTTTCAGCCACTTACCAGGTGGCAGTGTTCGGTAAGTCCAGGGTGCCACGCTCCACAAAACGCATGGTGCCAAACAGGCCACCCGCCAATTTGCCGCGCAGCACGTAGGGCAGGTTGTTCAGGCTTTGGGTCTGGCTAAGGCCCAGGGTCTGGCGCAACACCGAAAACGCCGAAACGCTGACCGGCACCATCAGTACGGTTTCAGAAAAGCGTGGGATGCTCCCAGCCTGATCGCTGACGCCAGAAGCGAGTGGCCGGCCATTGACCTCCAGATCCAGCGCCACGCCGTTGTAGTCGATTGCCGCTTCATTGGGGTTTTGCACCCGCAGCTTCACCGCAAAGCGCACTTCCAGGTCCTGGCTTTGCAGCGGCTCGATGCCCACCACATTGATGTTCACCGGGTCGCGGTTGGGGAACAGTGCGCAGGCGCTCAAGGTCAGCAGCAACAGCGATACAACCATGAGCTTGCGCATAAAGAAATGCTCCTACTTTTGGGTAACGTCCGGGTCCTGCATGACCTTGAGGGTAGAGGACTCCGGCTCGAATTCATCTTCTTCCAGCTCTATGAACTCTTCGGGCAGGAAAATGTTCAGCAGGATTGCACAGAATGCGCCCACGGTGATCGGCGATTCGAAGATGTTGTGCAGCGCCTTGGGCAGCTCGCGCAGCACTTCCGGCACGGCGGCGACGCCCAGGCCCATGCCTAGGGAAATCGCCACGATCAGCACATTACGTCGATGCAGGCCCGCTTCAGCGAGGATCTTGATGCCGGCCACGGCCACGGTGCCGAACATGATCAGAGTCGCGCCACCCAATACGGGCTTGGGCATCAGTTGCAGTACCGCGCCGATCATCGGAAACAGCCCCAGCAGCACCAGCAGGCCAGCAATGAAGTACGCCACGTAGCGGCTGGCCACGCCGGTCAATTGGATCACGCCGTTGTTCTGGGCAAAGGTCACCATCGGCAGGCTGTTGAACGTGGCGGCCATCGCCGAGTTGAGGCCGTCGGCCAGCAGGCCGGACTTGATGCGCTTGATGTACAGCGGGCCCTTGACCGGTTGCTGGGAAATCATCGAGTTGGCGGTCAGGTCACCGGCGGCTTCCAGGGGCGAAATCAGGAAGATCACCGCCACCGGGATAAACGCCACCCAGTCGAACGAGAAACCATATTTGAACGGCACGGGCACGCTGATCAGCGGTACTTGGGGCAGGGCGGCCATGTCGACGCGGCCCAGCAGCCACGCTACTACAAAGCCCAGGGTCAAACCGATCACGATCGAACCCAGGCGCAGGAACGGGTTGTTGAAGCGGTTGAGTACCACGATGGTCAGCAGCACCAACGCCGCCAGGCCCATGTTGCCTGCGGCGCCGAGGTCGCTGGCACCATAGCCGCCGGCCATGTCGGTGACCGCCACCTTGATCAGCGACAAGCCCATCAAGGTAATGATGGTGCCGGTGACCACCGGGGTGATCAGTTTGCGCAGTTTGCCGATGAATTGGCTGAGCACCACTTCGATAAACGCCGCGAAAAAGCAGATGCCAAAGATCGTCGAGAGGATTTCATCGGTGCCGCCGCCCCGGGCCTTGACCATGAACCCGGCGCTCAAAATCACACTGATAAAAGAAAAACTGGTGCCTTGCAGGCACAACAGCCCCGAACCCACCGGCCCGAAAGTGCGCGCCTGCACAAAGGTGCCAAGCCCCGATACAAACAGCGCCATGCTCACCAGGTACGGCACTTCGCTTTCCAGCCCCAGTACGCCGCCGACGATCAGGGTGGGCGTGATGATGCCGACAAAACTTGCCAACACATGCTGCAACGCGGCAAAAATCGCGGCGGTGAAGTGCGGGCGGTCTTCGAGGCCGTACATGAGGTCGGATTTATAGCGCGGGCGGGGGGCTTGAGCGTCAGACAAAATGATGGCTCGGGTCAGAAAATGGAGGCGCAGGATGCCAGAAAGTGCCAGGCGCCTGAAGTGTAAAAAAATATTTATAAAAACCCTGCGCTAAAGCCGTGGCCCAGCCGATATCAAGCATAGGCCCACACTACAACGACAACAGTGGTGACCAAGGTCTGGGCAGCGCGTTGACGCTGACGGATCGTTTCGCGGCAAGGATGCACGCAAACACTACTTCTGAGAGCAGCCCTATGTCCCTCCGTCACCTGAATATTGCCCCTCGCGCGTTTATCGGTTTTGCCTTCATTGCGGTTCTGGTGGTGCTGCTGGGCGTGTTTGCGGTCAACCGCATGACGCAAATGCGCCAATCCTCCCAGGACATGAGCGCCAACCAACTGCCCAGCATGACCCACCTGGGCACCATCACCGAAAACGTGCTGCGCATGCGCATCCTGTCGTTTCGTGTGCTGGTCAACCGCGAGCCTGCCGCCCTGCAGGAAGCCGAGACCCGCATTGGCGTGCTGGCTGACAAGGTCAAGACCGCCCAGGCCAAATACGCCACGCTGCCTGCCGGCCCGGAGGAGGCAGCGCTGTACAAGGCCTTTGGCGTGACCCTGGACAATTACCTCAAGGCCCAGGCCGAGATGGTGGCATTGTCCAAACAGGGCAAGGTCGATGAGATGCGCGCCCTGATCAACAGCCGTATCAAGGACGGCACTGACCAGATGGGCGAGCAACTGAACAAGCTGATTGCCATCAATGCGGCCGACGCCAAGCAGGCCGACGAGGATGCCGGGCAAAGCTACGAGGGCGCGATCACTGGAGTGGTCGCGGTCTCCGTGGTGGCGGCATTGCTCACCGTGCTGCTGGCCTGGTTGCTGACCCGCAGCATCGTGACCCCGTTGCGCAAGGCCGTGGAAGTGGCTGAAACCATTGCCGCCGGCAACCTGAGCAAAACCATCGAGGACGATGGCAAGGACGAACCGGCGCGGTTGCTCAGTGCGCTGTCGACCATGCAAGCCAGCCTGCGCCAGACCATCCAGCACATCGCCGGTTCGGCCACGCAGCTCGCTTCGGCGGCGGAAGAGTTGAGCGCGGTCACCGAGGAAGCCTCCCGTGGCCTGCAACAGCAGAACAATGAAATTGACCAGGCCGCCACGGCCGTCAATGAGATGACGGCGGCAGTGGAGGAGGTGGCGCGTAACGCGGTTTCCACCTCCGAGGCGTCCGGGCAGTCCAACCAGGCCGCGCGGGAAGGCCGTGATCGGGTAATGGAAACCGTCGGCGCGATCCAGACCATGACCCAGGACGTACAGAATACCTCCGCGATGATTGAAGGCCTGGCCGCTCAGGGCCGGGATATCGGTAAGGTGCTGGATGTGATCCGTGCGATTGCCGAGCAAACCAACCTGCTGGCGCTCAACGCGGCGATTGAAGCCGCCCGTGCCGGCGAGGCCGGACGTGGCTTTGCGGTGGTCGCCGATGAAGTGCGCGCCCTGGCCCATCGCACCGCGCAGTCGACCCAGGAAATCGAGAAAATGGTCGCCGGCATCCAGAACGGTACCGGTGAGGCGGTGCAGTCCATGCAACAGAGCAACCAGCGCAGCCAGACCACCCTGGAAATGGCACGCGCAGCCGGCGCCTCACTGGAGCAGATCACGGCGTCTATCAGCCTGATCAACGAACGCAACCTGGTGATTGCCAGCGCGTCGGAAGAACAGGCCCAGGTCTCCCGCGAGGTGGACCGCAACCTGGTCAACATCCGTGACTTGGCCACCCAGTCGGCGGCGGGCGCCAACCAGACCAGCGCGGCCAGCCATGAGCTGTCGAGGTTGGCGGTGGATTTGAATGGGATGGTGGCCAGGTTCGTCGTCTAACAGCCGCCACAAAACCCTGTGGGAGCTGGCTTGCCTGCGATAGCAATCTTACAGTCAGCACATCATGGGTTGGCTTACCGCTATCGCAGCATAGGGATCTACACAACTTGGGCCGGTGCTGACCTGTGGCGAGGGCGCTTGCTCCCGTGACGGACTGACAGCCGACGCTGATCTAACTGACGCGCCGCAATCCAAATGTGGGAGCTGGCTTGCCTGCGATGGCGGCCTTACAGCCGACCAGGATGTTGGATCTGACCGCGTACATATCCGTTCCTGCGGTAACGGCTACCTATGGTTCCGCTCTTACAGCGGGTCACTTTTGGAAAGGCCCAAAAGTAACCAAAAGGCCTTCGCCCCACCACTCGGCACCTCGCCTAGGCTCGGTGTGCCCGAACGCAGGCTTGAAGTCGTGGGCCGCCGCCACGCGCCATCCATGGCGCGGGGCGGCTAACCCGGCGTCCTGCCGGGTTGCCCACGACTTCAAGCCTGCGTTCGGCCAGCGTGGTTTGACGGGGCGCTTCAGATCAAAAGCCAGATCAAGATCAAGAGCGGCTCGCTTAGCATCGTGGTTACCGTCGATCGCTTCAGAGTTGTGTAGATACCTATGGCTATCGCAGGCAAGCCAGCTCCCACCTTTGATCTTGGGCTGTGTCAGTGCCGCCATGCCCCTGGATTCACCAGGTTTACCGGCTTTTCGCCAGCCAGTGCCGCCAACAGATTCTCCACCGCACACTTGGCCATCGCCTCCCGCGTCTCATGAGTGGCCGAGCCGATATGCGGCGTGGCTACCACATTGTTCAACCGCAACAACGGCGACGCGTGATCCAGCGGCTCCTTCTCAAACACATCCAACCCCGCCGCGCGGATAGTGCGTTGCTGCAACGCCTGCACGAGCGCCGCCTCGTCCACCACCTTGCCTCGGGAGATATTGATAAAAATCGTCTCCGGCCCCATCAGCGCGAATTCCTCGGCGCCAATCAACTTCTCGGTCTCAGCGGTCAACGGCAGGGTCAGGCAGACAAAATCAGCCTCTTTGAGCAAGTCCTTGAGGCTTCGGTACTGCGCGCCAAAGCGCGCTTCAACCGCCGGCTTGGGCGAATGGCTGTGGTAGATCACCGGCATGCCGAAGCCAAAATGCCCGCGCTGGGCCAGGGCTTCGCCGATGCGGCCCATGCCGATGATGCCGAGGGTCTTGCCATGTACATCACTGCCAAAATGCGCCGGGCCGATGTTTTTGTTCCATTGCCCGGCGCGTACCATGTCGGCCAGTTCCACCACGCGCCGGGCGGTAGCCAGGATCAGCGCAAAGCCGGTGTCGGCGGTGGTTTCGGTGAGCACATCCGGGGTGTTGCTGAGCAGGATGCCGCGTTGGGTCAGGTAATCGATATCGTAGTTGTCGACGCCCACCGAGACGCTGGCTACTGCTTCCAGCTTGGGTGCCAGGTCGAGCAATCGGGCGTCCAGGCGCAGGCTTGCACCCAACAGGCCATGGGCAGTGGGCAGTGCATCGCGCAGTTTGGCCAGGCCGGTCTCATCCAGTGCATCAATCAGCGTGACCTCGGCCTGCTCATGCAGGCGGGCCATCAGCGGCGCGGACAGTTTCTTGTACAACACAACGGACTTTTTCATGAGGTCTTTACCTTCAACTCCAGGGTTGGCGCCGGCGAGCGGTCACTGGCGCCGGGCTTGAGGAAAATCGTCAGCACCACCGAAAGCAGCAGCGCGCCGCTCATCAGCAGGTACGAAGCGCCGGGCGAGCCGGTGCTGCTGTTGAGGTAACCCACCAGATACGAGCCACCGAACGAGCCCAAGGCGCCCATGCTGTTGATCAGTGCCATGGCGCCACCGGCGACGTTGGCCGGCAGGATTTCCGGGACGATGGCGAAAAACGGGCCGTAGGGTGCATACATGCAGGCCCCGGCGATCACCAGCAGGGTGTAGGACCACCAGAAGTGTTCGGCGCCCAGCACGTAGGACGCGTAGAAGGCAATCGACGCAATCAATAGCGGCGGCCAGACAAAACGCTTACGTTTCTGCAGCTTGTCCGAACCCCAGGACACCACGAGCATGCCAATCACCGCCGCCAGATAGGGCAGGGCCGAGAGCCAGCCGGCTTCGACCATGTCCATCTGCAAGCCGGCCTTGAGGATCGATGGCAGCCACAACACGAAGCCATACACGCCAATGCTCCAGCAAAAAAACTGCAGGGCGAGAATGATCACCTTGGGCGAACGGAACGCCTCGGCGTAGTTCTTCACGGCCTTGATCCCCACCTGCTCGGCGGCGAGGGCGGTTTCCAGGCTGTGCTTTTCGGCATCGCTCAGCCACTTGGCATCCTTGGGACGCTCATCGGCCAACTTCCACCAGATAAACGCCCACAACACCGCCGGCAGGCCCTCGATGATGAACATCCAGCGCCAGCTGAAATGCTGCACCAGGTAGCCCGACACCACCGACATCCACAGCATGGTCACCGGGTTGCCAAGGATCAGGAAAGTGTTGGCCCGCGAGCGTTCGGCACGGGTGAACCAGTGGCACAGGTACACCAGCATGGCCGGCATCACGGCCGCCTCGACCACCCCGAGCATGAAGCGGATGACGATCAGCATGTAGGCGTTGGACACCACGCCGGTCAGCGTCGCCAGGCCGCCCCACAGAATCAGGCTGACGAAGATCAGTTTCTTGACGCTGCGCTTTTGCGCATAGATCGCCCCCGGCACCTGGAAGAAAAAGTAGCCGAGGAAAAACAGCGCGCCGAGCAGGGAGGACATGCCCGGCGTGATCATCAGGTCCTCGGCCATCCCGGAGGCGGCGGCGAAGCCGTAGTTGGCGCGGTCCAGATAGGCCAGGCTGTAGGTGATAAACACGATAGGCATGATGTACCACCAGCGACGGGTGGCGAGTTTCACGGTTTCCATGGGGTTGCTCCTGAGCTTGTTGTAGTTGTGGCAACAGGTAATGGGTCACGCAACGGATCGAGTGGGTAATTCGGCGCGGGTCGGCAAACCCTCCATGTCGCCACGGCTCTGCACAGCGCGGCTGCCGATCCAGTTAGCGCGCTGGACCGCCTCGGGGAAGCTTGAGTTTTCCAGCAGGGCGCTGATCATGCCCACGGCAAAGCCATCGCCGGCACCCACGGTATCCACCACCTTGGCTACCGGTACGGCGGCGACAAAACCCTGGTCCATATGAGTGCGGTAATAGGCGCCCTCCGAGCCGAGTTTGATCGCCACGGCTTCGGCGCCCTGGTCGAGATAGAACGCGGCGATGTCTTGCGGGTCGTCGAAACCAGTGAGCAGGCGACCTTCGCCCAGGCCCGGCAGGACCCAGTCGGCCAAAGCGGCAAGCGCATTGATCTCGCGGATCATCTGCGCCTGGCTGGCCCACAGGGACGGGCGCAGGTTCGGGTCGAACGACACACTGCGCCCGGCCTTGCGCATTTGCGCCATCAGCTCGAACGACAGTGCGCGAGTGGCATCGGACAGTGCTGGTGGAATGCCGGTGGCGTGTAGATGGCGGGCTTGCAGCAGCGTTGGGTGGATGGCCTCGATGGACAAGTGGCTGGCCGCCGAGCCTCTGCGAAAGTACTCCACTTGAGGATCTGCGCCGGCCTCTTCCCGGGATTTGAGTTGAAAGCCGGTAGGGTGCAGCGGGTCGACGGCCACATGGCGGCAATCGAGCCCCTCTTTGGTCAGGGTATCGACCACAAAACGTCCGAGGGAATCGTTGCCCACGCGGCTCAGCCAGGCCACGTTGAACCCCAGGCGCGACAGGCCGATGGCGACGTTGCTGTCGGCGCCGGCAATGCGTTTGTGAAACTGCCCGACCTGGGCCAGGTCGCCGGTCTGTTCGGCGACAAACATCGCCATGGTTTCGCCAAACGAGAGGATATCGATCTCAGACATGGGCGTTCTCCACATGGGGTTGGCCAAGGCGGGCCAGGGTCGCAACCTGTTGTGCGGTGACCTCGATCAGGTCATCGCCCTGCAACGGAAATTCCACCGCGCGGGTAATACCTTGAGTCATGTGTTTGAGCAGTTGTTCCCACAGATGCACGTCGGTGGCGCCCGGCGGCAAGGCGACGAGCCTGCCATCGGCGCGACGGGCCACGGCCTTGCAGTGCAGGTAATCCACATGCCGACCCAGCAACCGCGCGGCGGTGAGCGCGGATTGGTCTTGCCACTGCCAGTTGCCGATGTCGAAGGTCATTTTCACCGGCAGGCCGAGACGTTCGACTTCAGTGAAAAACCGTTGCATCGGTTCAATGCGCCCACCGTGCAGGGTCTGGTCGTTTTCCACCAGCAGCTTGACCGGGTGGCGGTTGAGCAGGGCGTGCAGGCTTTCCAGGTCGTTTGTGTCGGTGAAGTAACCGAGCGAGACCTTCAGCCAGCCCGAGCCAAAGGCCTGGGCGCGGTCCAGCGTGGCGGCCAGCTCGGCATTGGGCTGGGCACGGCCGGCGACCCACAGCTCCAAGGGCGAGGAAAATACTGATTCCAGGCCTTGTTCTGCAGCGGCCAGGGCCAGCTCGGCCGGTTGCTCGGTGGTGAGCAATTCTTCGCGCCATTCAATGCGCTGGGCACCAGCGGCGCTCAGCAGCGCGACAAAACTCAATTGGCCCTGCTGGCGAACCAGGTCGGCGCCGTAGCTGGAAAGGCTGATGGAGACGGGGTATTTATGCATTGTTGTTTACCTCTGAAACCGGTTTCATTTTTATACGCAAAACAAAATGTGGGAGCGGGCTTGCTCGCGAAGGCGGTGTGTCAGTCAGCGCAAGAGTGGCTGATCTATCGCGTTCGCGAGCAAGCCCGCTCTCACAGGGGAGTGTGTCGAGCCACGGATAATCAGCTCCGGTAAAAAATCCAGGGTGCGCGTGGGGGCGGTATCGCCGCGCAGGCGCTTGAGCAAACAGTCAAAGGCGCTGGCGCCAATTGCTTGCGTCGGTTGGGCGAGGGCGGTGATGCCGCTACCTACCAGCGGGTACCAGTCCAGGTCATCCAGGGCGATCAAGCCCACGTCGCCGAACAGCTCGCAACCCAGGGCCTTGAGTGCACGGGTGCAGGCCAGTGCTGCCACGCCGTTGGCGCAAAACAATGCCTTGGGGCCGGGTTTGGCGAGAAAGGCTTGCAGACGGTTTTCCAGTTCACCGTCCAGTTCAACCACGGCACCTTTCAACGCCGGGCGCTTGGCAATCTCGGTGTTGAAACTCTCCAGACGCTCCAAACGTGAACTGGTGCCATCGGTGGTCTCGCTTACCAGCAGCACGTCGCGGTAACCCTGTTGCTCCAGGTGTTCCACCGCCATGCGCACCGCCGCCGGGTTATCCAGGCCGACCAGGTCGCTGTGCAGTGGTTCGACCTTGCGGTCCACCAGCACCAGGGGCATTTCCCGTTGCAGTTCGAGCAGTTGGTCGAGGTGATGGCCCAGGGTGTTCACGATCAACCCTTCAATGTTGTACGAGCGTAGCGCCGCCAGATGTTGGCGCTCCTGCTCGTCATCGCGGTCGGTGTTGCACACCACCAGGCTGTAGCCGTGCTGACGGCAGGCGGTTTCGACGCCGTGCATCACGGCGATGGAATAGGGGTTGCGGATATCGGCCACCAGCATACCGATCAGGCGCGTGCGTCCACGTTTGAGGCCGCGGGCCATCTGGTTGGGGCGATAACCGAGTTCGTCGATGGCCTGTTCGATGCGCAGGGCAATGGCATCGGAGAGCAGGGCGCGGTCATCGCCGATAAAGCGCGAGACGCTGGCCTTGGACACGCCAGCGCGCTCGGCGACGTCGAGCATGGTCACGCGGCTGCGCTGGGCGGCTGAAAAAGGAGTCACGGTAAAGCCTTTCTTATTGGAATGGGTAATGGATTGAAACCGGTTTCAGAAAACACCAGCGAGCTGCTTACGTCAAGTTTTATTGAGGGGGTATGACCATGCGCCACATCCGCAAAACTGATGAGTGGTCAGCCTACCTGTTAATTCTGACAGTATCCAAACCGATATATGGCGTGTTCAATTGGCCCCAAGTGAACGGCGCTGCACAAGCCATAAACAGTTAAACGGTCATTCCAGGGGTGGCAGCATGAGTGGGCAAAAAAAGCACAGTCCAGGGAGTACCGCAGTTTCTGGTTCAGGCGGCACTCTTGCTCTGGACGGGCCTACCGTGGTGCATGCCCTCGCCGATGGACTGGTGCCTGCGCAGTACTATTTCAGAGATCTGGACGTGGAGCTTCCCATGCCCTGGTCGTTTCTGCCGGGTGTCGGCGATACCCACTTCGTCGTATTTGTATGGGATGACCATAGCGCTGCACCCGTTGATGTGTTTCCGCCGTTGAGATTGGATGGTCCACTTACGGCTGCTGACTTTCCCTATCCTGCGTCGATTCCTCAGGCATTTCTGCTGAACAGCGCAAGAGTAGACCTGTCATTTCGCATACATGTCGATTCGCCGTCTAACCCAAGCTTTGATACTTCGCAGCTCACGGCGCTTCGAATCGATCGCGACGCCCCAGGTGTCGGTGGGACACTCGCGCCCGCAATTTTCCCTGTCGATCCGATTACCCTTGATTATCTGGACCTCAACCCATTGGTTCCGATGGAAATACCGGGTAATTATCGAGGGCGAGAGGAGGGTGACGAAATCCTTTTGTACTTCTCGGCAATGGACGCTCTGCCTACGGGGGCGCCCAGCTTCATTTCACCACCGCAGGTCAGTGCTACGGGCCAAATATTCGTCGACGTCCCCGATACGATTTTTCGAAGTTTCCCGGGCGCCTTGTTTATCTTTTGCTTTTACCGTCTGAGAGATCGGGCCGGTAACCTCAATCCGCAATTTTCAGAGGTGGCGCGAGCCGGCCTGAGTGTTGCCATTCCCGCCCCGACTTTCCTCAGGCCGCTGTTTCCACAGACGGAATCGGACCCAATAAACAATCCGAACAAATGGATGACGTGTGCCTGTATACCGCCGATCTGGGTGGGCGTTGAAATCCGCATCAATCAGGGTTCGCCACCGTTTCCAGCTATTCAAGATGGGGATCTCGTCACGATGCGGTTTCAGGGGTATCGCCAGGCTCCTGATGTAGACCCGCTTCCCGATATCGTTGAAATCCAGACCCATGTCTGGGACGGCGTCGCTGATGCCAGCGGCCACTCGTTCTGGATCAGAGATGTCGAGCGTTTGATTCGGCCACTCCGAGTCACTGCGGGGGGGGAAGCCAGCTACATGGTGTCCAGGGGCGGGGTCATCATTGGCCGGTCTTTTTCCAGGTTCGCGCGATTTGATCGCGTCGTTCCCTCCGCACCGCCACCCCGTTATTGCTGGATTGACGGCAATGTCCCGGAACCCTGACGGGCGGTTTCGTCAGGGGGCGTGAGCGCTGACATTAACAACGTTGGCCGCTGCGAACGGGTTTGAATGCAAGTGCTGAGTGTTTTGGTTGTGCCGCAGCTCAGGCGGCAGGAAAAGCTGTTGCCGGAAATCGGGTCGTGGTCATTCGCCCGGCAGCTGAAGTGAACCTGGCGGACAAATATGTGTGTAAGGAACCTATATCAAGCGATAGTGGAGAACTTCAAATGAGCAGCAATCCGAAAATGCCCTCGGCATCTTTAGCTAACCCGGCAGCCGTCACGATTGCGGAGGCACTGGACAATGCAACCGGTACGATCCCGGCCAATCTTGCGACCGTCGGCATCACGGCTGAATGTACGACAGGTGATTTGTCTGATTTCGATGACTGGTTCGAAGTTGAGCTACAGGACCTTCAGGCACTTCCACCTGTTTGGAGTCGTATAGCAGGGCCGATTCAGTTGAGCGCGACCCCTATTCCAATACCTGTCAAATTTGACATTTCGATTCCTGCACCGATTGGCGGGTTTCGCCACGGCTTTTATCAACTCAGAAGCATTCAGTACCGAGACTTTGGCGGCTTCCCAGGCGGGGCGGGGGATATTTCCGATCCTGGCCGATTTACGGTCGATACCATTCCCCCCTACGCTGATATCGGCTTTCGTGATCAACCCACTGCCCTCTTATTCCCCGCCAACCTTCCTGACGGTGCGGTTATTGACGATGCCTATTTGACGATGAACGGCGGGGTACAGTTCGGTGTTCCGGACAACACATTTGTTCAGCCGCCGGGTCAGTGGGAGGCGGGTGACTTCATTACCGTTTACTGGAGCACGGTGATGTTTCCCCGCGACCAGGACATCGTGAGCCCGCCCGGCGGGATCCCGATGCTGCAGACCGGTAATACTTTTTTCCTGCCTCGTGCTCTGATTGATCTGAGTGGGAGGTATCGGGCCTTTTACACGATTACCGACAGGGCGGGTAACGTCAGTCGCCCCTCATTCATCGAAGAACGTGAAGTAAGGCTAATCGATGACCCCGAACAACGGGCGCCATTTTTGCCACTGGCCCCCGCACCCGAGGGCGGCAGCACAGATGACTTGATCAACATCGCTGATTATCTGCTGGATCCTGAAATATGGGTCAGAACCTATAACCATCATGCTCCATTGCTTGATCGACTCGAAGTGCAAATAGGTACGCAGCCCTGGAGCGGCCTGGGCCCAGTTTTCGATACGTTTCCGCAAGTATTCGATGGAATGCAGGCACAGTTCAAGGCTGCCTACACACAGCTTACGGTCGGGCCGCAATTGGTGCCTGTCCGGTACCGGATTTCGCGAAACGGCACGTTGTTTCCTTCCTTGGACACCACCATCCGGCTCGATTTGTCAGTCGGTGGTGCAATCAACCCAGGAGAGCCTGGCACACCTAATATCAACCTTAATGAAGCCCACGTATTTGGGGCCGGTTCGACAACGCCGGATGTTTTACTGCCAGAGCATGCCGACCAACCCGTGCGCGTGGATATTGTGTTATGGACAGTCGCAGTGGCCCCTCATCCGGGGTTGTCGATCATCTTCCTGTGGGAGGGTGAGCGAGTTGGGCCATTCCCTATCACTACGGAGGAAGGTGGTGATACTTTTTCTTTCGAGATCGACTGGGACGTGGTTGCCCGTCATGGTAATGACCTCAAGACCATCAGCTATCTGGTTATCGACCCGGACACCACCAATGAGAATCTTTCCCCGCCCACTGAGGTCGATGTACAGGATGCAGTGACGACAATGTTAGCGATGCCAGAGTATGTAGGCCGCAACTCTGGGAATCGTTGGAACTGCGCCTCGCTGAAAACCCGATCGCCAGGACCACCCCCTGTTCTGTATGGTGAAGTCTACGTACCGGGAGATACCAGGATGGCGTTAGGTGTGCCGCTGACGTTGGAATTGACCCTTACCAATACACTCGCAGGTCGGCCACCAGGACCGTTTCCATTAACGCTTACACATCCGGCCATTACCCAGGTCGACAAAGACAACGGAATCACATTCGAAATCGACTACAAGGGTTATCTGGATCAGGCGCCAACGGGCAACTGCGTCGCGACTTACTCTACGGTTTTGAGTAATGGCGTAACCGGGCGTGGAATACCGTCGGATACGCGCGTTGGCATGTCGAATGCCCACACCTACTGCGATGGCACGGTACCGCCAACCCCCTGACACTGAGCCGCAGTGGACGTGAAGTGACTCAATCAAAGCGTTAGCCCTCGTGCTTGACCTTGGGCCGCAAGAATCAATCCGATGCCTGTATTGGCATCGGATTTTTTTTGCTATCAGGTAAGGAAAAATCAGCAGCGCTTAATTGCGCCTTTTAGTTTTCTGCGTCTCAGCGATGCCGATTCTGCTCGCCATATAAGATAAATCCTACAGTGTTGGGGGGGGGAGATCCTTACTCTTTGCGCCGTACAGGTAAGGCTCCATTCCGAGGGAACGAGCCAAGCCGTTTTCCAAGGCTCTACCCCAGAGAGTGATCAACCATGCACGTATTGCCCAACTTTGAGCTCAAGCCTTTGAGCGCGATGATGAAAGTTCCAACGATAACCTTGTTTATGTTGGTGGCTGTTTCAGGCACAGCTCAAGCTGGCCATTTAATCGGCGAAGGCAAGACAATTGATTCGAGTGAATCAGCCAATGATTGGCAGCTGGATTGGAAAGCCGAATTGACGCTTAACGGTGCCAGAGCGCAACGTATCATCGTCAATGATTCGGCTTTGATTATAAATCCAGGCAGCCGCGTAGATGATATTCGCGCTACCCAGGGTTCAACCGTCAGCCTCACTGGCGCCCATGTGGAATCCCGGAACCCAACGTGGGCAGCCCTGCGCCTGGATGACAGCACTGCGACGATTACCGACAGCACGTTGATCAGTCATACCAACTTCGGATTGCAAGTATTTCAAAGTGTCGGCTCCCCTCAAGGAGGGATTGCCGAGGTATTCAATAGCAACATCGTCGGCGTTGCCGGGGGGGCCACGGCCCAAGGCAACAGCGAACTGCATTTCAAGCAAAACACCTGGGTGGAAGGTACCGGTGCAGACAGTTTTGGTGTTCGATTGGACAGTGGCGCATTAGTTACTGCGAGTCAAAGCACACTGATCGGTGGCAAGAATGGTGTCGTCGTGACCAACCAGTTGAAAAACGCTGAGGTTGGCAAGCTGGTACTGGACAACTCACATGTAGAAGGCCGTACAGGC
The DNA here is from genome assembly GCF_058725345.1 of Pseudomonas sp. DW-iso17. Classification (NCBI taxonomy): domain Bacteria; kingdom Pseudomonadati; phylum Pseudomonadota; class Gammaproteobacteria; order Pseudomonadales; family Pseudomonadaceae; genus Pseudomonas; species Pseudomonas sp. DW-iso17. The sequence continues at coordinate 30,284 of NZ_JBZXEA010000010.1, forward strand.
TCCGCTATTCTCGTCGAGGGGCGACCAGGCAGGGTTCCGACCGTTGAGATCGACGTGCGCAACGGCTCGACCCTGACAGGCGGTAACGGCACATTGCTGGAAGTGAACGGCGGTGCCATGGCATCTATGAATGTCGATAACAGCGATTTGCGTGGCGACGTTATTGTCGAGGACGGCAGCACCGCGCATCTAAGCTTGCAAAATCGTGCCGGGCTGACGGGTCAGATGCAGAATGTCACAAGCCTTGCCATAGGCGATCAGTCTTATTGGGAGTTGACCGGCGACAGCCAGGTCGGCGCCCTGAGCCTGGCCGGCGGCACGGTGAAATTCGGTGAGACTGATGCGTTCTACCAGTTGGACGTTGACAGCCTTGACGGCAACGGCACTTTCGTCATGGGCACCGATTTCGCTCGTGGCGTTACGGACTTCTTGAACGTCGAGGGCGAGGCCAAAGGCGATCACAAGCTGTTGCTCGCGGCCAGTGGTGCGGAGCCGACCAAGCCGGAAGATATCCGCGTCGTACACACTGGCGGCGGTGACGCACACTTCTCCCTGGTGGGTGATGTAGTTGATGTCGGCGCTTATTCCTATGGCCTGAAAAAGGAAGGCACCGACTGGTTCCTCGACCCGAACAACCGTGTGATCAGCCCAGGTACCCGCTCGGTATTGGCGCTGTTCAACACCGCACCGACCGTGTGGTACGGCGAGGCGACATCCCTGCGTTCGCGTATGGGCGAGCTGCGTTTCGAGCCTGGACAGGCTGGCGTGTGGATACGCGGTTATGGCAACAAGTACGAAGTGTCCGACAGCACCGGGATTGGCTACAGCCAGAACCAGCGGGGCTTTACGCTCGGTGCAGACACACCCTTGGCCGACAGCCAGTGGCTGGTGGGTGTAATGGCCGGCCATAGCACCTCTGACCTGAACCTCAAGCGCGGCACCTCCGGTAACGTGAAAAGTTACTATCTGGGTGCTTACGCGACTTGGCTGGACGAGGAAAGTGGCCTTTATTTCGATGCGGTGGCCAAGGTCAACCGGTTCCAGAATGAGTCCAAGGTCGGCCTGAGTGACGGTACCTCGTCCAAGGGCAAGTACAACAACACCGGTGGCGGTTTATCTGCTGAGTTCGGCCGTAACATCAAGTTGGATGACGGGTTCTTTATCGAGCCTTACGCACAAATGTCCACCGTGGTGATCCAGGGCGCCAATTACAACCTGGATAACGGCCTGGAAGCCAAGGGCGAACGTACGCGCTCAATCATGGCCAAGGCTGGCGCAACCGTTGGGCGTGACATCCAGCTCGATACAGGGAGTGTTGTACAACCTTATCTGCGAGCGGCGATGGTGCATGAGTTTGCCAATAACAACAAAGTCTCGGTGAATAACAATGTATTCAACAACGACTTGTCCGGCTCTCGCGCTGAGTTTGGCGCCGGTATGGCGGTAAAACTCTCGCAGAACCTGCAACTGCATGCCGACCTCGAGCACAGCAGCGGTGGTCGAGTTGAGCAACCTTGGGGGGCGAATGTGGGGGTTCGCTACACTTGGTAACTTACGTATTGTCAAAAGCCCGTATCGCAGGATACGGGCTTTTTTTTGACGTTTTGTTCACCATGTTCCGGTGTGAAGATCCGCATTGATGACCATAGCGTGTGATTTTCCCGAAGGGGTTCTTTCGGTGCTGCCAGTGCAAGCAAGTGAAATATGAATTCCTTGAGATGAAAGCTCTTGAATGACGAGGGTGCCTGTAATGACGCGCACGGCGTATTTGTTGAGGCCTGTATCGACGCTGAACCACACTCTGGTGTTAGTGAACTCACTGTCCTCCAGATGAAAAACCGTCCCGGCCGCAGTAGTGTCCGCGAACTGTATATAAATTTCTCTCACGGTATCGTTAACGGCTTCGGCGTTCCGGCCAGTAATACCGTAAATATGCTTTGTGGTGTCGTGCACGATCTCCTTCGTCTGGACGTTGATGGCGTTCGAGTCTACGGAAACTGTAAAACTTCCTTCAGCGCTGTTTGATTTTGGAAACAAGGCCCGTTGTTGGTGGGGTGTTAACGTTGCACTGTGTGCTGACATGATTGTGTCTCCATGAGTGATCAGTTAGGCGAAAGCACTAGGTGCTCCGCAAGCGGTGGCTTAGTTATGAGATCGCAGAAGACTCGCGCTGTAAACTGTCATAACTGACAGTATACGAAGCGCGCAATTCATGAATGAGCACCGTTTGTTTCGCGCTTTAGTAGGTGCGCCAACGTGGCGCGAATCAATGGGGCTGACTGTCATGCAATTGATTTTTAGGTTGTATAAAATACTATTTTTAGTTCTTTTTTTACTAAGTGTTCTCGGAGAAAAGAACGGGTTCAGGTGAGGGCGCCTAGCCAGGTCGATCCCAGCAGCACTATTCCCATGCATCTATTGAAACCTACTATCACTCGGGCAGAAGCCAGCGCCCGGCCTGATGCCACACCCAACAATGCCCAAGTACTCAAACACGGCAGTGAAATCAGGAAAAATATCAGAGACAAGTACAGCACTTGTTTTTGTTGCTCCGTACCGTCGCCGACAAACACGCTAACTACTGCAAGTGCCATCATCCAGGACTTGGGATTGATCAGTTGCAAGCTCGCGGCTCCAAGCAGGCCAAGTCGCTTATGGGTTGTTTGCTCCTCCATGACATGCGGCGGTGCGCTGAAAATCCGCCACGCCAGGTAACTCAGCCAAGCCACACCGACCCACTGCATCACGGTTTGCACCCTGGGCAGTTGCACCAGAGACTGACCCACCCCGCAGCCCACCAGCAGCACAATCCCCGCCGCTCCCGCGCAGGCACCCAGAATAATTGGCAGTGTCGCCTTGAAACCGTAACGTGCACTGTTGCTCAGAACCAGGATATTGGTCGGGCCAGGGGTAATGCACGCGACGAAGGCGAACAGCATGAACGGCACGAACGTGGACAGCATGGTGGGTGACTCCGATGGACCAATCGATGGAGTCGATCTTCACAAGCCTGGCGGTTAACTGTCTGGAAGATTTGAGCAGCGCTTTCGGTAGGCGGCGGGTGTCAGGCCGTAGGCGCGCACAAACCAGCGGCCCAGATGGCTTTGATCGGCGAAGCCCAGGGCCATCGCCACCGCTGCCGGCTGCTCGCCCTTGGCCAATAAACGCCGGGCACGTGTGAGCCGAAGTTGCACCAGGTAAGCGTGGGGCGCCAGGCCGAAGGCGCTCTTGAAGGCGCGGCTGAGGCGAAAGCGATCGACACCGCACGCCAGGGCCAACTCGTCCATGCCTATATCCTGATGCAGGTGGGCGTGCAGGTAGTCCCGTGCCTTGTGGGCCACCCGCGGTAAACGGGGATCGTCGCGGTAGCGCATGCGCCAGTAGAGCTGGCCGGTCAGGCGTTCCAGCAATTGGTCCAGAGCACTTTGCCGTACGATCCGCAGTTCGCCGTGGTGCAAGCTGTGAAATGCCTGGCTGGTGGCCTGGGCCAGGCGTGGGTCGTTGGTCAGGGTGCGGGCGAAGCTCAACTGATGGTGAGCGGGCGCTTCCTCGAATACGCTGCAGATTTCCCGTTCCAGCCAATGTGGGTCGAGGTAGAGCATGCGGTAAGTGAAGCCATCGACAGTAGGCGCATGGCCATCGTGGATCTCACCAGGCTCCAGCAGAAACACCTGGCCCGGCACGCTGTCATGCCGCGTGCGCCGGCAGTTGAATTGCTGTACGCCTTGTTCGGTGACGCCCACCAGATAGCTGTCATGCCAATGGGGGTCGTAGGCATGGCCCTCGAAATGCGCGCGCAGGGTCTCGATGCCGGTGTCGGCGTCCTGCTTCAGGTCGATCCAATTGTGCGCGCGCATACAACACCGAGGCTGAATATAATGTGCAATTGGCGCCGACAACGGGGAGGGCGTCTAGAAGATTTGTGCAGTCTAGCCAAACAAGCCGGCGGCGATGTTGATCGAGAAACCTAGGATCGCGGTATTGAATACAAACCCGATCAACGATTGCCCCAGCACCACCTTGCGCAGGCCACGGGTGGCGACGCCCACATCCGAGGTTTGTACCGCTACGCCGATGGTGAAGGAAAAGTACAGGAAATCCCAGTAGTTGGGCGTGAGCAAGCCTTCGGCAAAACGCAAGGCGGGCTCCTTGCCTGGCCAAGTGTAATAGAGCCTGGCGTAGTGCACGCTGAAAATCACCCCGATCAATAGCCAGGAGCCGATCACCGTCAGCCCGGTGAAACCGTAGTGCAGCAGGCGCTCGGAGGTGGCCAGGTCCTTGCTGCCGACAAGTTCGAAGGTAATGGTCGCCAAGCTGGCGATGGCGGCGATACATACCATGAACAGCACCAGGCCGGCGTTCTCGTCTTCGATTTCGGCGATGCGCTTGACGTCCTCGGCCTTGGCGCGAATGGTCAGCCATAGCATCAAAAGGAGATAGGTCCAGACGCCGATGTTCCAGCCGATCAGCACTTTGCTGGCGAGGGTGTCAGCCGGTACCAGAATGCCCACGGCAAGGCCCAGTACAGCGGCAGATGAGAGGCGAGGGTGGGTGCGGGCGAGGAAGGGCATGGTGGCTCACAAAGAACTATGTGTGAGCACCATAGCTTATTCGGGTGTACCTGATCATGAATGCAATCAATAACCCTGTGGGAGTTGGCAAGCCAGCTCCCACATTTGGCTGCGGCGTTGATCAGTTTGCTTTATGGCGCTTGCGCACCAGCTTCATCACCACCACGAAGAACACCGGCACAAACACCACCGCCAATGTCGCTGTGATCATCCCGCCAATCACACCGGTACCAATCGCCTGCTGGCTGGCCGAACTGGCCCCGGTGGCAATTGCCAATGGCACCACGCCGAGGATAAACGCCATCGAGGTCATGATGATCGGTCGCAGGCGCAACCGCGCCGCCTTCAAGGTGGCGTCGATCAAATCCTCGCCCTGGTCATACAGGTCCTTGGCGAACTCGATGATCAGGATCGCGTTCTTCGCCGACAGGCCGATGATGGTGATCAGGCCGACCTTGAAGAACACATCGTTAGGCATCCCGCGTAGCGACACGGCTAACACCGCGCCCAGCACCCCAAGCGGCACCACCAGCAACACCGAGGTGGGGATCGACCAGCTTTCATACAGCGCGGCCAGGCACAGGAACACGATCAGCAGCGACAGGCCCAACAGCAACGGTGCCTGGGAGCCGGACAAGCGCTCCTGCAACGACAAGCCCGTCCATTCTTGGCCCAGCCCGGCAGGCAACTGGCTGACCAGGCGCTGGATTTCGTTCATGGCCTCGCCCGTGCTGTGCCCCGGCGCCGCTTCGCCGCTGATGGCGATGGCCGGGTAGCCGTTGTAACGGGTCAACTGCGTTGGGCCCTGGGTCCACTTGGCTTCGACAAAGGCTGACAGCGGCACCATTTTCCCAGCGTTGTTGCGCACGTGGATCTTCATCAGGTCGGCCACCTGGCTGCGCTGGTCGCCTTCGGCCTGTACCACCACGCGCTGCATGCGGCCCTGGTTGGGGAAGTCGTTGATATACGCCGAACCAATCGCGGAGGACAGCACGTTGCCCACGTCGGCAAACGAAACGCCCAAGGCGTTGGCCTGCTTGCGGTCCACTTCCAGCTGCACTTGCGGTGCTTCGGCCAGGGCGCTTTCACGCACGTTGGCCAGGATCGGGCTTTTCGCTGCAGCGTCCAGCAGTTCAGTACGCGCAGCCATCAACCCCGCATGGCCAACGCCACCACGGTCCTGCAAACGGAACTCAAAACCGCTGGAAGTGCCCAGGCCGTCTACCGGCGGCGGCAGAACCGCGTAGGCAATCGCGTCCTTGAGTTCGCTGAAGGCCATGTTGGCGCGATCGGCAATCGAGGAAGCGGAGTCATCACTGCCACGCTCTGACCAATCCTTGAGCGTGGTAAACGCCAGCGCCGCGTTCTGCCCGGAACCGGAGAAACTGAAGCCCATGATCATGGTGGTATCACCCACCCCAGGCTCGCCGGCGTTATGCGCCTCGATCTGCTCGGCCACCTGCACCGTACGGTTTTTGCTGGCGCCCGGTGGCAACTGTATATCAGTGATGGTGTAGCCCTGGTCTTCCACCGGCAGGAACGAGGAGGGCAGGCGGCTGAACAACAGCCCCATGCCCACCAGCAAGACCAGGTAGATCAGCAAATAGCGGCCGCTGCGCTTGAGGGCATAGGCCACCCAACCTTCATAACGGTTGGTGAGGTGCTCAAAGCGCTGGTTGAACCAGCCGAAGAAACCAACCTTGGCATGGTGTTCGCCCTTGGCAATCGGCTTGAGCAGCGTGGCGCACAGCGCCGGGGTCAAGGTCAGGGCCAGGAACGCCGAGAACAGAATCGAGGTGGCCATCGACAGCGAGAACTGCTGGTAGATCACGCCCACCGAACCCGGCATGAAGGCCATCGGCAGAAACACCGCCACCAGCACCAGGGTGATACCGATGATGGCTCCGGTGATCTGGCCCATGGCTTTCTTCGTCGCTTCCTTGGGCGACAGGCCCTCGGTGGCCATGATGCGCTCGACGTTTTCCACCACCACGATGGCATCGTCCACCAGGATACCGATGGCCAGCACCATGCCGAACATCGTCAATACGTTGATCGAGAAGCCCAGCAGCAACATGGTGGCGAAGGTGCCCATCAGCGCAATTGGCACTACCAGCGTGGGAATCAAGGTGTAGCGCACGTTCTGCAGGAACAGAAACATCACCGCGAACACCAGCGCCATCGCCTCCAGCAAGGTGTAGACCACCTTGGTGATCGAGACTTTGACAAAGGGCGAGGTGTCGTAGGGAATCTTGTATTCCACATTGGCAGGGAAGTAGCGTGACAACTCGTCCATTTTCGCCCGCACCAGCGTTGCGGTGCTCAAGGCATTAGCCCCGGGCGACAGTTGCACGCTGACGGCGGTAGACGGCTTGCCGTTCAGACGCGTGGAGAACTGGTATTCCTGGCTGCCGACTTCCACCCGTGCCACATCGCCGATGCGCACGGTGGAGCCGTCGGGGCTGGCCTTGAGCACGATGTCGGCAAACTCCGCCGGGGTGGACAGTTGCCCCTTGACCAGCACCGCCGCGGTGATCTCCTGGGTGTGGGTGCCCGGCAAGTCACCGATGCTGCCCGCTGAGACCTGGGCGTTCTGGGCGCTGATCGCGGCGTTGACGTCGGCCGGCGTGAGGTTGAAACCGATCAGCTTCTGCGGGTCGATCCAGATACGCATCGCTCGCTCGGCGCCATACAACTGGGCCTTGCCGACCCCGTCCAGGCGCTTGAGCTCGTTCATCACGTTGCGCGCCAGGTAATCACTGAGCGCGACGTCATCGAGCTTGCCGTCATTGGAGGTCAATGTGACCAGCAGCAGGAAGCCAGCGGAGACTTTTTCCACTTGCAAGCCTTGCTGAGTCACGGCCTGGGGCAGGCGCGGCTCGACCACCTTGAGGCGGTTCTGCACATCCACCTGGGCCATTTCCGGGTCGGTGCCCGGCTGGAACGTGGCGGTAATGGTCGCCGAGCCCAGGCTGCTCTGGGATTCGAAATACAGCAGGTGATCGGCGCCGTTGAGCTCTTGCTCGATCAGGCTGACCACGCTCTCATCCAGGGTCTGGGCCGAGGCGCCGGGGTACACCGCGTAGATTTCCACCTTGGGTGGCGCGACGTTGGGGTACTGCGCCACCGGCAATTGCGGGATCGCCAGGAAGCCCGCCAGCAGGATAAACAGGGCCACCACCCAGGCGAAGATCGGGCGGTCAATAAAGAACTGCGGCATGACGGGTTATTCCTTTACGAGCGGGCTGTCGTCCACTTCAACTTTTTCACCGGGGCGTGCGTGTTGCACGCCCTCGACGATGATGCGGTCGCCGGGTTTGAGGCCACTGGTGACGATCCAGCGATTGTCGGCCACTGCACCCAACTCCACCGGCTGCTGGCTGACGGTCTGCTCGGCGTCCAGCAGCAGCACCATCGGGATACCGGCGCTGTCACGGGTGATGGCGCGTTGCGGCACGCTGAGGCCTTGCTTGTCGACGGCCTGTTCCACGCGCACCCGCACAAAGCTGCCGGGCAACAGGTCGAGGTCCGGGTTGGGGAACTCGCTGCGCAGGATGATCTGCCCGGTGCCCGGATCGACGCTGATATCGGCGAAGAGCAATTTACCCGGCAAGGGGTACAGGCTACCGTCGTCCTGGATCAAGGTGGCCTTGGCCTGGTCCTGGCCGACCTGCTTCAAGCTGCCGGCACGAAAGGCGCGGCGCAGATCGTTCAGCTCACGGGTGGACTGGGTGAGGTCGGCGTGGATCGGGTCCAGTTGCTGGATAATCGCCAGCGGCGTGGCTTCGTTCTGGCCGACCAGCGCGCCTTCGGTCACCAGGGCGCGACCAATGCGCCCGGAAATCGGTGCGGTCACGGTGGCATAGCCCAGGTTCAGCCGGGCACGCTCGACGGCGGCCTTGTTGGCGGCCACTTCGGCGTTGGTCTGGCGCAGGGCGGCGCGGGCGTTGTCGTACTCCTGGCCGCTGATGGCGTTGCCTTCGACCAATTGGCTGTAGCGCTGCTCTTGCAGGCGCGCCTGGAGCGCATTGGCCTCGGCCTTGCTCAGGTTGGCCAGGGCACTGTCCAGGTCGGCCTTGAACGGCGCCGGGTCAATACGGAACAATACGTCGCCTTGCTTGACGTCGTGGCCTTCGTTAAACACCCGCTGCATGACCACCCCGGCGACCCGGGCGCGTACTTCGGCGATACGCGGTGCGGCGATGCGCCCGCTCAGTTCGCTGGTAATAGAGAGGGGCTTGGCCTGCAGGGTTTCGATCCGCACTTTGGCCAGGGGCATTTGTGGCGCCTCGTCTGCCGACTGACCACACGCGCTCAGCGCCAGTGTGAGGGCCAACAGGCAAAACGGCGCAAATAGATTCTTCGACATGCTCTTATCCCAATATTGACTGGCGCATCCTAGAGGCACCTGCGCCGTGGTGCTGTGAAGCTGTGTAGCGGGTCTGTGAAGAAGTGTAAGGTACGGCGCACGTGGCGTCGGGGGCGTATATCCTTGCACAATCCTGCAACACACCAACAAACAGCATTATTTGGAAACACCATGCCCAACATCCTCCTGGTGGAAGACGACGCCGCACTCTCCGAGCTGATTGCCAGTTACCTGGAACGCAATGGCTACCACGTCAGCGTGCTCAGCCGTGGCGATCATGTACGCGAACGTGCACGCCTCAACCCGCCGGACCTGGTGATCCTCGACCTGATGCTGCCGGGCCTCGACGGCCTGCAGGTGTGCCGCTTGCTGCGCGCCGATTCTGCGGGCCTGCCGATCCTGATGCTGACCGCCCGCGATGACAGCCACGACCAGGTTCTGGGCCTTGAGATGGGCGCCGACGACTACGTGACCAAACCCTGCGAGCCGCGCGTATTGCTGGCCCGGGTGCGCACATTGCTGCGGCGCAGCAGCCTGTCCGAACCCCAGGTGGCCAGCGACCAGATCGTCATGGGCAACCTGTGCATCGACTTGTCCGAGCGCACCGTGACCTGGCGCGAACAGGCGGTGGAGCTGTCCAGCGGAGAATACAACCTGTTGGTGGTGCTGGCCCGGCATGCCGGCGAAGTGCTCAGCCGCGATCAGATCCTGCAACGCCTGCGCGGTATCGAGTTCAACGGTACCGACCGTTCGGTGGACGTGGCCATCTCCAAGCTGCGGCGCAAGTTCGACGACCATGCGGGCGAGGCGCGCAAGATCAAGACGGTGTGGGGCAAGGGGTATCTGTTCAGCCGTTCCGAGTGGGAATGCTGAACCATGTTTCGCGTACTGCTGCGCCTCTACCTGATCACCATCGTCACCTACAGTGCGGCGATTTACCTGATTCCCAAGCTGGTGATCCAGCTGTTCGAACACCGCTACATGAACTACAACATCGAACAGTCCCGCGGCCTGCAAAAACTCATGGTCAAGCAGTACCAGCGCGCACCGGTGGAGCGCTGGTCCCAGGTGACCGACCAGTTGAGCCGCGATTTTGCACCGTTGAAAGTGCAACTGTTGCTGCGCCAGGACGCCCGCTACACCCCTGAGGAAGAACAGTTACTGGAGCAAGGCAAACCGGTGATCCGCCTGGGCGAGTGGGGCTGGATGGAGGAAATCAGTTCGCCGATCAACCAGCAGTTCGCGGTCAAGCTGACCGTACCGCCAGACCCGTTGGACATGAACCTGCTGTACTGGTCGATGAACGTGCTGGTCGGCGCCGCCTTGTTGGCGTGCCTGCTGGTGTGGCTACGTCCGCACTGGCGTGACCTGGAACGTCTGAAAAGTACCGCCGCGCTATTGGGTAAGGGCCACTTGGAGGCCCGTACGGGGCTTGCACCCAGCTCCAGCATCGGCGGCCTGGCGGCGGTGTTCGACACCATGGCCGACGATATCGAGCATCTCTTGAACCAGCAGCGCGACTTGCTCAATGCTGTCTCCCATGAACTGCGCACGCCGCTTACCCGCCTGGATTTCGGGCTGGCCCTGGCGCTTTCCGAAGACTTGCCCCTGGCCAGCCGCGAGCGTCTGCAAAGCCTGGTGGCGCATATTCGGGAGTTGGATGAATTGGTGCTGGAATTGCTGTCTTACAGCCGCCTGCAAAACCCGGCGCAATTGCCCGAGCGGGTAGAGGTAGCGCTCGACGAGTTTATCGACAGCGTGTTGGGCAGCGTCGACGATGAGTTGGAAAACCCCGAGATCGTCATCGATGTGGCGCTTGATTGTGCCGTTGAGCGCTTCAGCCTCGACCCGCGTCTGACTGCCCGAGCCTTGCAGAACCTGCTGCGCAATGCGACGCGCTACTGCGACAAGCGCATCCAGGTGGGCGTGCGCGTATGCCCCAAAGGCTGTGAAATCTGGGTGGACGACGATGGCATCGGCATACCGGCTGACCAGCGCGAGCGCATCTTCGAGCCGTTCTACCGCCTCGACCGCAGCCGCGACCGCGCAACCGGCGGCTTTGGCCTGGGCCTGGCGATCAGCCGGCGCGCCCTGGAGGCCCAGGGCGGCACCTTGACGGCCTTGGCGTCGCCCCTGGGTGGGGCGCGGTTTCGTGTGTGGCTGCCTAACCTTTCGTGATCAAAGTACTTTGACTGCTCGGCCGATCCCGTGAATCGGCCCGGTGGGTTTGCCGGTGGGCGAGCCATTGGGCCCTTCCAGCGTCAGTTCAAACAACTGGTTCGGTGCCAGCGGCGGTAGCTTGTCCAGGGGCACCGACAAGGTCTGCCCAGGCTTGACCAGACCCAGGGATACGGGACCCTGCCAGCCATCGGCCTTGGTCCAGAACTCCAGGGCTTTGTCTGCGGGAATCTCCATCACCCCCAATGGGATCAACTGGATCTGCCGATTATCACTGGCCTGCACCACCCAGCCCGGTGCCTGGCTTTGTGGCGCCATCAGCACCACCACGAAGCTGGGTGCGGTCATGGGCGGGCGCGTCAGTAATAAAGCCGCCAGCACCACGCTTGCCATCAGGCCGACGGCAGAAAGCCCGCGCCAGAACGCCAGCAGGTTCCACCACGCCACGCCCGTTTCGGCGATTTTGATGCGGCGTTCAATGCGCCGCCACAGCTGTGCCGAAGGCGGCACCGGTTGCGCCAGCGCCACCAGAGGCAACAGACGCTGCTCCCAGGCATCCACCGCTGCGCGCAGTGCCGCATCATGGGCCAGGCGTTGTTGTACCTCAGCGCGCTGTTCGGCGGGCAGGGTCCCCAGCACGTATTCACTGGCCAGTTCATCCAGGCTGTCGTTCATGCCATGCACTCGCGCAAGGCGGCGAGGCTGCGTTTGATCCAGGCTTTGACCGTGCCCAGCGGGGTACTGAGTTTTTGCGCGATTTCGCTGTGGGAGTAACCGTCCACATACGCGTGCAGAATGCAGGTGCGACGCGTCGGGTCGAGCCGTTCCAGGCACTGGTGGATCTGCCCGGAGCGTGCGGCAAACTCGATGGACTGGGCCGGCTCTGCCAGCGGCTCGTACTGATCGTCCAATGGCACGTCACGCCCGGCGCTGCGTACCACGTCCAGGGCCAGGTGGCGGGTCACGCTGAACACCCAACCCCGTGCGGAGCCTCGCAGGGGGTCGAAACTGTGTGCGCCGTGCCAGATCTTGATAAAGGCGTCATGCACGATGTCCTCGGCCAGTGCCTTGTTGCGGGTAATGCGCAGCGCCACACCGAGCAAGCGGCTGCTGTCCTGCTCATAGAGCTGGTGCAGGGCGCGATGATCGCCGCGGGCGCAGGCTAACAGGCACACTTGATAATCAAAGATGAGTTCAGCCAAACCAGAATTCCTGCCACTGAGGAGACGTCTACGCGTGGTAGGCGCGAGGTTGCTCGCGCCTACCTGGCCAGCGTAGCTGAGTTTGCTCAGTTGGCGGCCCAGAAGAGGTAGTCCGCCTGGTATTTCACCATTTCCTTGGCGCCTTTGTTCGCCGTGGTGCAGGGCGCAGCCGGAGCGACCCCGCCTTTGAGCGCAACCCGCTGGATATACACCACGCCACTCATTGCACCTTTGCCCTCGGCTGGATTGGCCTTGACCAGTTGATAGGGCAGGTTGCCGGGGCTCGACGGCGCCACGGCCAATTGCGTGCCGGTGATGGTCGAGCCGTCCTTGGCCTGCCACGTGGCGGGTGGGCCGAAGTAGGTGCCGACCTGCTGGCCATTACGGTCGTTCAACACGGCTTTAGGGCCGACGAAGGTCCACTCGGTCTGGCCGGCAGCGTTGGCCTTGTCGCGGCATTCATAGGTGATTTCGCCGACCCCGGTGGTGTGCATCGCTACCTTGTGGCCATCGGGCACCTTGATGCTGTCCGGCAGGCCCGCCTGGGCAAACGCCGACGGTGCGGCGAGGAGCAAGCTGGACAGGCACAGCAGTGTTTTAGCGTTCATGGTGTTTCTCCATTGGGTAGAACAGCAGGGTTACGTTGATGACTACGGCCCAGGCCCGACCATTGGATGCAGTTTTGTGCAAAAAAATTGGAGTTTCCAAAAAGGCATAAACTCAGATCGCATCGGTATAAGTGGTTATAAGAAAAATCGCTATCCTGCGGCCAGAAATTTATAAGGCCGCGGGTAGCTGGAATGGATGTAGGTAATATTGGTTTCGTGGTTGCCGGCTTGATCGTGGGGTTTATCGTGGGCATGACGGGGGTGGGCGGCGGTTCGCTGATGACCCCGATCCTGCTGTGGTTTGGCATCAACCCGGCCACCGCGGTGGGCACCGACCTGCTGTACGCTGCCATTACCAAGTCCGGTGGCGTGCTGGTGCACAGCAAGAACAAGAACATCGACTGGACCATCACTGGCTGGCTCACCCTGGGCAGCGTGCCGGCAGTGTTGCTGACGTTATGGTTCCTGGCCAGCTTGCACACCGACCCCAGTGCGATGAACGCGGTGATCAAGCAGGCCCTTGGCGTGGTATTGCTGCTGACGGCCCTGGCGATCCTGTTCAAGAAAAGCCTGTTGGCGTTTGCCCAGCGTCATGCTGGCGATTCCTACCATCTGCGCCCGCGCAATCTGAATGCGCTCACTGTTGTGACAGGTGCGATCCTTGGCACCATGGTGGCCTTGACCTCGATCGGCGCCGGCGCTCTGGGCACGGTGGCGCTGTTTATCCTGTACCCGTTCCTGGCCACGCGGCGCCTGGTTGGCACCGAGATCGCCCATGCCGTGCCCCTGACATTGGTGGCGGGCCTGGGCCATGCCAGCATGGGGAACATGGACTGGCATCTGCTGGGCTTTTTGCTGATGGGGTCGCTGCCGGGGATCTACATGGGCAGCCATATGACCGGCAGGATTCCCGACGGGGTACTGCGGCCGTGCCTGGCGGTGATGTTGATGGCGGTGGGGTACAAGTTGGCGTTCTGAGCACGTGGCCTGACACCCCACGTTCCAAATGTGGGAGCTGGCTTGCCTGCGAAGGCGGCCTCACAGTCGACACCGTTATACCGAGTACATATCCATCCCTGTCGATTCCGGCCAGCGTGGTTTAACGGGGCGCCTAAGATCAAGATCAAAAGCAGATCAAGATCAAGAGCTACTCGCTTCGCATCGTGGGTACGCTTGGTGCTGGTCGCAACTGTTGCTCCAGCAACAGCAGATCCACAAACTGCTGCGATCCCAGACACTGGCAAGCCATCGCTTCAATCCCCCTTTTTTTCCGCAACCCCCAGGCTACGGGCATTTGCCTGCCCCTGGCACGCTTGCTGCCTAAGCACTGGTACATCCCCTGTGCGAGGTACCGTCCGATGAGTCAGCAAGCCGTGAAATTTGCCTATTGGGTCCCCAACGTCAGCGGTGGGTTGGTCGTCAGCAAGATTGAACAACGCACCCACTGGGGCATCGAGTACAACCGCAAGCTGGCGCAACTGGCGGAGGCGGCGGGTTTTGAGTATGGCTTGACCCAGATTCGCTTCACCGCAGGTTACGGTGCCGAGAACCAGCATGAGTCCGTGGCGTTCAGCCATGCGTTACTCGCGGCGACTACCACCCTCAAGGTCATCGCGGCGATCCTGCCCGGGCCGTGGCAACCGGCGTTGGCGGCCAAGCAATTGGCGACCATCGACCAACTGACCAATGGCCGTATCGCGGTGAATATCGTCAGTGGTTGGTTCAAGGGCGAGTTCCAGGCCATTGGCGAGCATTGGTTGGAGCATGATGAGCGCTATCGGCGTTCCGAAGAGTTTATCCGCGCCCTCAAAGGCATCTGGACCCAGGACGATTTCACCTTCAAGGGCGATTTCTATCGTTTCAACCAATACACCCTCAAGCCCAAGCCCCTGGGCCAGCCGGAGATCTTCCAGGGCGGCAGTTCGCGGGCGGCTCGGGACATGGCGGCGCGGGTGTCGGATTGGTATTTCACCAATGGCAACACGCCTGAAGGCGTCAAGGCCCAGGTCGATGATATTCGTGCCAAGGCCGCTGCCAACCACCATTCGGTGAAGGTGGGCGTGAACGCCTTTGTGATCGCCCGCGACACGGAAGAGGAGGCTCGGGCGGTGCTGGCGCAGATCATCGACCAAGCCGACCCGGAGGCGGTCAACGCCTTTGGTGACGCAGCCAGGCAAGCGGGCAAGGCGTCGCCGGAGGGCGAGGGGAACTGGGCCAAGTCCAGCTTTGAGGACCTGGTGCAATACAACGATGGCTTCAAGACCAACCTGATCGGCACGCCGCAGCAGATCGCCGAGCGCATCGTGGCACTCAAGGCCGTGGGTGTGGACTTGGTGCTGGCAGGCTTTCTGCACTTCCAGGAAGAAGTGCAGTATTTCGGCAAACGTGTATTGCCGCTGGTGCGTGAGTTGGAAGCCAAGGCTGATGTCGGCGTGGGCTTGCGCGTAAATAATCTCAACGAGAAAGTGGGTAGCCTGGTTTAACGCTGTGCCTGGGCATTCTTCGCGAGCAAGCTCGCTCCCACAGGGGGCAGGGTTTTTTCCAGGCGCAGGGCGTCACTGTGGTCTTGGTAGTAATCGTCGACTACGGCAAAGCGTCGATAGCCGTTGCGCTCATACAGGGCGAGGGCGCCGGGGTTGTCGGTGCGCACTTCCAGGCGCAGGTACGCGCAACCTTTCTCCAGCGCGCGGGTTTCGATATGCGCCAGCAACTGTTTGCCCAGGCCAAGGCCGCGGGCGTGTTCGGCAATGGCCAGGGAATACAAGCGCGCAAACCGGGTGCCGCGCCGAAATAGCACCAGCGCGTAGCCAAGCAGTTGGCCGTGCTGTTGTGCCACCCACAATTGGCCGTTGGCCCGGCTTATCATCCAGCGCACACTGCGCGGTGACAGCCGGTCGCTGCTGAAACATTGCTGCTCCAACGCCACCAAGTCGGACATATCGTCAAGGGTTGCAACGCGAAAGAAAAGAGCCATAAGACCGCCGTAAAAGTTGCGTAATGAAACGGGACTTCTCTAAATGATCGTGCTTAATAGAAAAGGTCAAGTTCTCTAAAACGGATCAATTATTATGTCGGCGGTACAAAGTCATTGGCGTCAAGTATCCGAGCAAACCGTTGCGGCGACAATAACATCCAACGGTTATTTTTCTGCTGCGGCTCAAAGTTCGAGCCACGTTGTCATTATTGTCGAACGCAAGGAAGATTGGGCCTCTTACTTTCCCTGTGAACACATCGTCACCGCCCAGGAGTACTTGGAGCACACGCGGGATAGCGACACGGGCAAGCGTGTCCAGGTGATCAACCTGTGCCGCAGCTACAAGTACCTGGGGCACGGGTACTATTGCTCCTTGCTGGCCGAGGCACGCGGGCACAAGGTGATTCCCTCGGTACGCACCATCAGCGAGCTGACCAAAAAAGCCCTGTATGGGTTGGCCCTGGATGACTTGGATAAAACCCTGGAAAAAGCCCTGAACCATCAACTCTATCGCAGTACCGAAGGCTTTACTCTGACACTTTATTTCGGTCGAACGGATATAGAGCTCTTGCAGGAATTGGCTCGGCAGTTGTTTGAAACCTTTCCCAGTCCGATCTTGTTAGTTGAGTTTCGTCACCATAACGGCTGGCATATCGGCGGGGTCAAGTGTGGTGTATTGCACAAGTTGCGCGACGATCAGGAAGATCAATTCGCCCACGCCCTCGATAACTTCAGCCGCAAGATCTGGCGTCAGCCACGCTTGCGTCGTCTGGCCCGTTATGACTTGGCGATCCTGCACGATCCTCACGAACAATTACCGCCCTCCAATCCTCGCGCACTGGAAAATTTCGTGCGGGTCGGCAAGAGCCTGGGCATTGATGTGGACTTGATCGAACGCAAGGATTACGACCGTGTGGCCGAATATGACGCCTTGTTGATCCGCGAAACCACCAGCCTCGACAACCATACCTATCGCTTTGCCAAGAAAGCCGAAAGCGAAGGATTGGTGGTGATGGACGACCCGGCATCGATCCTGCGCTGTACCAACAAGGTATACCTCACCGATCTGCTCAACAGCCGCCAATTGGGCATGCCGGCCACCGAGATTCTCTACAAGGAACGACCGCAAGACTTTGAACGCATCGGCGAACGCCTGGGCTTCCCGCTGGTGTTGAAGATCCCCGACGGCTGTTTCTCCCGTGGGGTGATCAAGGTGGAAAGCCAGGCGGCGTTGCTCAAGGCCACGGCTGAGTTGTTCGAGCACTCGGTGCTGTTGTTGGCCCAGGAATTCCTCTACACCGACTACGACTGGCGCATCGGCGTGCTCAATCGCAAGCCGATTTTTGCCTGCCAGTACTTCATGTCCAAGGGCCATTGGCAGATCTACAACCACAAGGCCATCGGTCAGGCTATCAATGGCGAATGCCGCACTCTGGCAGTCCATGAGGCACCCAAGGCGGTGGTGGAGCTGGCGGTGAAAACCGCCAACCTGATCGGTGATGGGCTTTATGGCGTGGACCTCAAACAGTCCGGCGACAGGGTTGTGGTGATCGAGGTCAACGACAACCCCAACCTGGATGCTGGGATCGAAGATGCCTACTTGCAGGACGACCTGTATGGCCTGGTGCTGGAGGAGTTCGTGCGGCGCCTGGAGCTCAAGCGCCGGGGTCAGGTGTGGTAGAGCGTGCTGCCACTCAAGCAGTGGCTTGTAAGGTCAACACCTCAAACCCGTCCGCCGTCACCGCCACGGTATGTTCCCATTGCGCCGAGAGGCTGTTGTCCTTGGTGACCACCGTCCAGCCGTCTTTCAGGCTGCGGGTTTTGGCGCTGCCCTGGTTAAGCATCGGTTCGATGGTAAACACCATACCTTCGCGCAGTTCCAGGCCGGTGCCAGGCCGGCCGAAGTGCAGAATTTGCGGTTCTTCGTGCATTTGCCGGCCGATGCCGTGGCCGCAGTATTCGCGCACCACGCTGTAGCCGTTGGCTTGCGCGTGGCTCTGGATGGCATGGCCGATATCGCCCAGGCGCGCGCCGGGCTTGACCTGGCGGATGCCGGCCCACATCGCCTCGAAGGTCATGTCCACCAGGCGCCTGGCCTTGGGCGTCACGTTGCCGATCATGTACATCTTGCTGGCGTCGGCAATGAAGCCGCCTTTTTCCAGGGTGATGTCGATGTTGATGATGTCGCCGTCCTTGAGTATTTGCTTGGCGCTGGGCATGCCGTGGCACACCACTTCGTTGATCGAGGTGTTGATGCAGAAGGGGTAGTCGTACTGCCCCAGGCTGGCAGGGCGGGCCTTGAGGTCATTGCGGATGAAGGCTTCGACGGCGCTGTCCAGCTCCAGGGTAGAGCGGCCGGCGGCGACGAAGCCGTCGAGCATGTCGAAGACTTGCGCCAACAGACGCCCGGCTTCACGCATCACGGCCAACTGTGCGGGAGTCTTGATCATCAACTGCGCCCCCGGATCAGGTCGGGTTTGTCCAGCAACAGCTTGTTGATCAGCTCGTTGTAGGGCAGGTGCGGGTTGAGTTCGGCGAGCAGGCCGATCTTGATCCAGAACTCGGCTTGGGCGTTGATGGAGCGGTCCATGGCGGCGCTGGCCAGGCGCAGTTGTTCGTGCAGCTGATCGGTGATCTTGACGATGCCCATAAGGTTCACTGTGTTTAATTGATATACGAATCGTATATGGTTCGTATGTCGATCGCAAACCTTCTTCGGCTGAACGGTGATGGGTTGGTGGGCTGCGATAGGTTGCCGAAAAAAGGATTCCCACCTAAACGCCGGTCCCCACGCTGCGGGTTAAACGTTTAATCGATGTAGTTCGACGAGGATGCCAAACAAGCCGTTTTCTTTAATATGAGCAAGCGGTTTGCTTATGAGGAAAGGTTACAACCACCCCGGTTTTTGCCGAGTAGGCTTACTGATTGAAAGCGTCTTCCAGGGTTGGCAAGACGTGGCAGGCAAGTGCCTGTCGGATACATATAACCGTTGGCAGTCTCAAAAAAGGAGAGGTTAGCCATGCTTTCAGAACTAGAGCTTCGCAGCATTATTGAAGGAAGTTTCCTGCCTAAACGGTGCGAATGCACCAAAGCCGAAGATGCCTCGTTGACGATCAGGGTCTACGACGATCGCGACCGGGATCGGGTGGATTTGGAAGTCAAAGGTATCCACCCTGACAAGCTCGACAGCAGCCGAGCGATTTGCAACCTGATCACCGGGTTGCGTGAAGACCTCAAGCAAAGCCACGCACCGGTACTGCAACGAGCCGGTGCTCGCGGTTATCACTAGCGGATGCTTGAGTATAAGTTGACCCCGTGGGCCTGGTAGTTGCCAGGCCCAATGTTGACGTCCTTCCTGTTTACCAGCGCGCTCTTACGCCGAAATTGCCACTGACACCCTCAAAGTTGTTGTCGTCCAGTTGGGTGCCATAGTTACCCTCCATATAAACACTGACCGTGGATGACAATTGAGCCACAACACCGATGCCCATATCAGCCGTGGAGGACTTGTGATCGCTCTTGATCCGGTCCACCCCGTCGAACGTCACCGTGTCGCTACCGCCGAAGGTGTGCCAGACATTCGCCCGTAGGTACGGCTCCACGGGTGTGTTGCTGATCAGATAGCGACCCTTGAGCCGTGCGCCGATGCGGCCGGTCCAATACTCCTGGGAGTCGAATGAGACCTTGGAAATGCCGTCTTGCTGGTTATCCAGATCGATCTTCTGGCCGATGACCTGGGCCTGAGGTTCCATCTCCCAATGCTCGGACAGCCTGAACGGGTAGCCGGCCTCGGCGGATAACGCCAGGGCGTGGCCCTTGGTATCCATCTTCACCCCTCGGTCGGACTTGTTGTCGCCATCCAGGCGGGTACCCATGGCCACCAGGTCGACGTACCAGCCGGTCGGATCGGTGAGTGTCCAGTAGGCGCCGAAGTTGTCGCCGTCGAGTTTGACCCGCCCGGAGCGATGGTTCTGCCAGCCCATTGCAAAGCCCTTCACGTCGCCGCGCAGGCGGCTCTGGCCGATAAAGAGGCCAAGGCGTTGCGTCTGCCCGCAGCTGGTTTCGGCGGCGTAAAGGTCATGGCCAACCTGATAGCCCTTGACCGTGCCGTCAAAACTCGGCGCCACGGTGCCCGACCAGCTTTTGTTGAAATCACTGCCATAGGCGCGGCCCCAACCTGCCGGCACTGCACCGGTCTCGGTCAGCAGGCTTTGCTCGCCCTGGCGTTCATGGAAGGTGCCCAGCGCCTGCAACGTCATCAGTTGCGCAGCGGGGATGTCTACGGAGTAGACCGGAACTTCCAGGCGATACAGTGGAATCGGCGCGGCACCCGCCACGGCGGTGGGAAGTACAGGGTTACTCGCCGCTGATTGCGGCGACGTGGCTGCAGCGACTTGGCTGGGCGGTGGTGCGGCAGGCTCGATTGGGGGTTGCGGTTGCGCAGTGGGCGGTTCCACGGAAGGTTCATCCGAGTCCACTACAGGGGGAGTGGCGGGGATCGGCGGCACCGGCACCACCACGGCCGGTGTCGGCGGTACGGGTGGGGCCGCCGGCGGTTGCACGGCCACCACTGAGGAGCGAAGGAACCAGCTGTTTTTCGTATTGGCAAGGGTGCCGCCCTTGAACAGCAGGTATTCATACGCCCCGGCGGAGACCGAGCCCTTCAAGGCAAACGCATCGTTGCTGCTGACGGCGCCGTTGAGTGCCTGGACCACTTCGATGCCGTTGTTCTGGGTCAGCCCGCCGATACCGCCGAGGTTGCTGACACTCAGTTGGGTGTGACCGCTGATGTTGCCGTCGGACACTACCAGCTTGTCGGTGGCAGAGTTTTCGTCGCCGAGTACGGTTTGCAGGTGCAGCTGGCCGTTGTTGCCCACGTAGTTACCATGCACCGTCAACACGCTGGTAGCGCTGTTGTCGGTGGTCATGTCGACAGTGCCGGCGTTATTGAGCGTCGCCAGTTGCCCGGCGGTGTAGGGGCGGATGCCGCCTTGCGCCACGGCCAGGGTACTGCTGCCGTCGATGTTGAACATGCCGGTATTGCTGCCACTGTCACCGAGGAAAAAATCCCCGGCCAGGTCCAGGCGCGAGTTTTTGGTGAGGCTGACGCGCTCCAAGCCGATGTAGCGGGCCGCGGTGCTGGATGTTGTCGCGTCGAAGATCAGCTGATCGTTGCCCAGGCCGCCATCGATAAAGGGCGTGTGGTTCAGTTTGCTTTCATTCAAGCCTTGCAGCAGGACCGTGTCGTCGCCATCACCCATCAATACCCGGGAGTTGATCCTGCCTTCACCCAGCCATTTGAACGTATCGTTGCCGACGCTGGCACGGATCTCACCATTAATCACGCCGCCGCTGACGGTGATGCTGTCATCGCCGCCGCTGGTGCTGATATTGCCGCCGATGGTGCCGCCGGAAATGATGATGGTGTCGGTGTCGAAACCGGTGACCAGGTTCTCCCGGATTTCCCCCCGGTCATTTCATAGAAGTTCTTGTCCAACTTCATATTGACCCGGCCAATTTTGCCACCGCGCTGGTAGGCCACATCGCCGTCTTCAAAAGCCTCGTCGATTATGCCGTCATACATTTCAAGCACGTCGCGGCCGTCGCCCTGGAACAGGCCGCCTATTCGCCCACCCATCATGACGACACGATCAACACCGTCGCCTTGCTGCACGATCCCGGTGACCCGGCCGTCGCGGATTTCCACCGTATCTATTCCAGGGCCAAAGGTCACATCGCCATTGATGGCGCCGCCTGTGGAGAGCGTCAGGCTGTTATCCCCGGAAAGATCGGTCAGGCCGGCACTGCTGCCGTTGTTACACGTATAGGTATCGTTGCCGGTTCCCGGGGTGAGAACGCAGGCGGCGTGGGAGGGTTGAGGGTTCATGTACTGCAATGAGATGAGGCCGACAGCTAAAACGGCCCGGGTCGAGAGACCACTGGGCTTTTGCATGGGTGTGTCCTGGGTTTGTTGTAATAACTGCTCCTGTTTTTGGGTTTAGCACAGTTTTCCAGTAGCGCAATTTTTTATGCATGGCGCGCAGGCCACGGAATACGTGGCCTGCGTGATGGCACTTTGAGTTTTTGCCCGCTCAGCTCAAGCCAGTTGTTGACGATAGGGCAGGTCTGGGCCGGTCTTGCCGCAGGTCAGGGCGGCAGCCCGGATCGCGAAGCCCAGCATGGCGTCGATCTGCTCGCGGCTCAGTCGTTGCAGCCCGTCAACCGAATCCAACTGCTGTTCCGTCAGCCACGCAATCAACGCCGCCTGGAAGGTATCACCAGCGCCCACCGTATCGGCCATCACCACCTTGACCGCAGGCTGCGACCAGCTGCCATGCTGGCGGCTGAACACCGACGCACCGTCGCCACCACGGGTGAGGAACACCAGTTGGCAGCGGTGTTGCAGCCAGCCTTGCAGCACGCTTTCCGGTGTCTGGTCGGGGTAGAGCAGGTGCAGGTCTTCGTCGCTGACCTTGATCAGGTCGGCGTGTTGCACCAGCTCTGCGACGCGGGCGCGCCACAGGTGGATATCGGGCTGCGGGTTAAGGCGCACGTTGGGGTCGAGGCTGATCAGACGCTTGCCGCTTTCACGCTTGACCAGGTTGAGCAGGGTGTCTCCAATCGGTTGCACCACCAGCGAAAACGAGCCCACATGCAGCCCGCGAATTTCATCGCCCAGGGGCGGCAGGTGCGTCAGTTGCAATTGCCGGTCGGCGCAGCCTTCGCCGCGAAAGCTGTACTGCGGCGAGCCATTGGCGCCCACGGCCACCATCGCCAGGGTGGTCGGCGCGTCGAACGCCACCAGAAAGCGTTCGCTGATACCTTCGTCATTCAGGACCTGCTGCAAGCGCCGTCCAAGGTAATCGGTGGACAGGCCGGCGAAGAGCCCCGACTCGATCCCCAGGCGGCGCAAACCCACCGCGACGTTGAACGGCGAGCCACCGGCAATCGCCTTGTAGTTGAGCTTGGCGGCCTGCCCGCTGGCATCCTCCTCGCTGAAGAAATCAAACAGCGCTTCACCACACACCAGATACATAGTTGCTCGCTCTCAAAGGGTTGCCACGTGCTGTTGATAACGCTCATACGCCTGTTGATAAGCGCTGACATGGGCAGCCACGGGTAAGGTGCGGCTGGCCGGGTCAATGCTCACGCATTTGTCGCACAGGCGGGCCAGCGGTTCGCCGCTCTGGCACCACGCCGCCTGGATCGCCGCGCCCAGGGCGGCCGCCTCGCTCTGTTCGGTACACACCACTTCGGTGTGCATGATATCGGCGACCATCTGCCGCCACAGCGGGCTTTTCGAGCCGCCGCCGATCAGACGGATGCTCTGGCTTTGCAGGCCGGTCTGGCGCAGCAGGTCGAGGCCATAACGCAGGCCGAAGGTGGTGCCTTCGACCACCGCGCGGCACAGGTTGGCACGGGTCAGGTTGGTCATGGTCAGGCCCTGCAGGCTGCCGGTGGCGTGGGGCAGGGCGGGCACGCGTTCGCCGTTGAGGAACGGCAGCATGCTCACCCCATCGGCCCCGATGGATGCCTGTTCGACCAGCGCGTTGAAGGCATCGAGGTCCAGGTCGAACAGCTCGCGAATCACCCCGGTGGCGTTGGTCAGGTTCATGGTGCAGATCAGCGGCAGCCAGCCGCCGCTAGAGGAGCAGAAGGTCGCCACCGAGGCCTGGGGGCTGACGTTAGGCTGGTCGGCAAAGGCATACACGGTGCCCGATGAACCCAGGCTCATGGTGATCACGCCGGGGGCGATATTGCCGGTGCCAATGGCGCCCATCATATTGTCGCCGCCACCACTGGACACCACCGCGTTGGGGTTGATGCCCAGGCGCTCGGCAATGGCCGGCAGGATCGTGCCCACCGCTTGGTCGGCTTCGATCAACGGCGGGAGCGCTGCCTCCAGGCGGCCGCTGGGGTCGATGTGCCTGAGCAGCGCCACATCCCAGGTGCGGCTGCGCACGTCAAAGTAACCGGTGCCCGAGGCGTCGCCGTACTCGGCGCAGGCGCGGCCGGTGAGCCAGTAGTTGAGGTAGTCGTGGGGCAGCAGGATATGGGCAATGCGTGCGAAGACGTCGGGGTGCTGTTCTCGGGTCCAGAGCAGCTTGGACACGGTGTAGCCCGGGGCGATGGCCACGCCCAGGCGCTCCAGGGACCCGCGTTCGCCACCCAGATGCTGCAGCAGCCGGTCGTTTTCCGGCGCGGTTTCGGTGTCGCACCACAACTTGGCCGGGCGCAGCACTTCACCTTGTTCGTCCAGCAGCACCAGGCCATGTTGCTGGCCGGATACGCCGATGCCGAGGATGTCCTGGCCGTCCACCCCGGCTTGTTGCAGGGCGCGGTGGGTGGCTTCGGTGAAGGCGTCCAGCCATTCCTGGGTGTGTTGTTCACGCCGGCCGTTGGCGCCGCTGATCAAGGTGTGCGCGGCGGCGCCCAGGCCCAGCACCTTGCCGCTGGAGGCGTCGAGGACGATGGCCTTGGTGCCTTGGGTGCCGCAGTCGATTCCGAGGAACAGGTTTTGCTGGGTCATGATGGAGTGCTCAGCATTATTATTGGGTTGAAAATACGGTCGATGTGGGAGCTGGCTTGCCTGCGATAGCGGTCCGGCAGTCATCACAGGGTTTACTGGACCACCGCTATCGCAGGCAAGCCAGCTCCCACCTGTTTAATCCGGTTTGTTCAGCAGGTTTTGTAGTGTGGTGGTGACGCCTTTGTCGCGCAGGCTTGCATAACACCGCTCGAACGCTGCCACAAACGCCGCCGACTTGGGAATAGCCGTGCCAAAAATCTCTTCCACCCCCAGCAACCGCTGGCTGATCAGCGCGTCATCGCTCACCAGGTCCTGGCAGAACGCTGCCCGCGGGTCCGGGATACTGTAGCGCGCGCCGTTTTCATCCACACCTTTCAAGTACAGCGCCCAGGCCGCCACCACAAGGGCGGCACGGTCCGTCTCGCGGCCGTCGGCAATCAGGCGGTTGATGGTCGGCACGGTGAACTTGGGAAACTTCGATGAACCATCGGAGCATACGCGCTCCAACTGGTCGGCAATCGCCTGGTTGGAAAAGCGATCCACCAGGGTCTGTTTGTATTCGGTCAGGTCGATACCAGGTACCGGCGCCAGGTTCGGCGTGACGTCCAGGTCCATGTAGGCGCGCATATACGCCACGAACACAGGGTCGTTCATGGTCTCGTGAACGAATCGGTAGCCCTTGAGGAACCCCAGGTACGTGAGGGCCAGGTGGCTGCCGTTGAGCAGGCCGATCTTCATTTCTTCGTAAGGCGTGACGTCATCGGTGAACTGCACGCCGACCTTTTCCCAGGCCGGGCGGCCGTTGACAAATTTGTCTTCCAGCACCCACTGCACAAACGGCTCGCACACCACCGGCCAGGCATCGTCGATCCCGTGCTGGTCATGCAGTTGCAGGCGGTGGGCGGTGCTGGTCATGGGCGTGATGCGGTCAACCATGGCGTTCGGGAAGCTCACGTTGGCCTTGATCCAGTCATGCAGGCCCGCGTCGTGCAGGGCGGCGAAGGCCAGCAAGGCCTTGCGGGTGACGGCGCCGTTGTGAGGCAGGTTATCGCAGGACATCACCGTGAAGGCCGGGGTGCCAGCGGCGCGGCGCTGGGTCAGCGCGGCGCAGATAAAGCCGAACACGGTTTTCGGCGCTCTCGGGTGCGCCAGGTCATGCTGGATCTGCGGCAGGTGGGCCATGAACTCGCCGTTGCTGTCATCGATGCAGTAGCCGCCTTCGGTGATGGTCAGCGAGACGATGCGGATCTGTGGGCTGGCGAGCTTATCGATCAGCGCTTGGGCGTCGTCTTCGGCCAGCAGCATGTCGCTGATCGAGCCGATCACGCGCACTTGCGTGTCGTCGGTGTCGCCCAGTTCATACAGGGTGAACAGGTAATCCTGGCCGGCCAGGTCGTCGCGGGCCTTGCGGTCTTCACTGCGCAGGCCCACGCCGCAGATGCCCCAGTCCAGGCCTTCGCCAGTGTTCATCAG
Organism: Pseudomonas sp. DW-iso17; assembly: GCF_058725345.1. Classification (NCBI taxonomy): domain Bacteria; kingdom Pseudomonadati; phylum Pseudomonadota; class Gammaproteobacteria; order Pseudomonadales; family Pseudomonadaceae; genus Pseudomonas; species Pseudomonas sp. DW-iso17. Next base: position 56,189 of record NZ_JBZXEA010000010.1, read on the forward strand.
GGCATCGGTGTAAAACGCCTGGTGCGCACGGTGGAAACCGCCGACGCCAATGTGCGCGATGCCCTGGCGGGTGTCGGCAATCGCATAGGCAGGCAACTGCACTTGGGGCGCCAGTTGGGTCAGGTTGACTTTATTCAATTTCATCTGGAAATACTCGCGAAATCAGGCGGCAGCGCGCAGTGGGCGGGCCACGGCGACGCCATCGGTGTCGAACAGATGGCAGTGCGCCGGGTCCAGGTGCAGCTGCAGCGTCTCGCCGTACTGGCTGGCCATGTCGCCACGGATACGCATGGTCAGCGGTTCGCCGTTGCGGGTGATGACGTGGCAGAAGGTGTCGCTGCCCAGGCGCTCGCCGACGTCGGCGGTGACGGTCAGGGTGGTTTGCCCGGGTGTGGCCATTTCCAGGTGCTCGGGACGAATGCCCAGGGTCACCGCGCTGCCCACGCTCAGGGTGGCGCCGCTCAACGGCAGGCTGATCAGAGTGCCGGCGTCCAGTTGCACCTCGCAGCCTTGGCTGTCGACGCGGGTGACCTGGCCCTTGAGGAAGCCCATCTTCGGCGTGCCGAGAAAGCCTGCCACAAACAGGTTGGCCGGCTGGTGGTACAGCTCCAGCGGCGAACCGACCTGTTCGATGCGCCCGCTGTTGAGCACCACCACCTTGTCGGCCAGGGTCATGGCTTCGACCTGGTCGTGGGTCACGTAGATCATGGTCGCTTGCAGTTCTTTATGCAGGCGCGCCAGCTCCAGGCGCATCTGCACGCGCAGGGCGGCGTCGAGGTTGGACAGCGGTTCGTCGAACAGGAAGATCTTCGGGTTGCGCACAATCGCTCGGCCAATCGCCACGCGCTGGCGCTGGCCACCCGAAAGTTGCTTGGGCTTGCGCTCCAGCAAAGGCCCCAGCTCAAGGATGCGCGCCGCTTCGCCGACTTTGCTCTCCACCAACTGCTTGTCGACACCCGCCAGGTCCAGGGCAAACGACATGTTCTTGCGCACGCTCATGTGCGGGTACAGCGCATAGGTCTGGAACACCATGGCCAGGTCGCGCTTGGCCGGGGTGACTTCGGTAATGTCGCGGCCATCGAGTTCGATGGTGCCGTCGCTGACTTCTTCCAGGCCGGCGATCAGGCGCAGTAAGGTGGACTTGCCACAGCCCGACGGGCCGACGAACACCACGAATTCCTTGTCGTTCACTTCCAGGTCGATGCCCTTGATGATGGAAAAACCTTCAAAGCCTTTTTGCAGATTCTTGATTTTCAGGTTGGCCATGATGGGCCCTCCGCTGGGAATTATTATTTGACGGCGCCAAAGGACAAACCGCGTACCAACTGCTTCTGGCTGATCCAGCCAAAGATCAGGATCGGCGCGCAGGCGAGGGTCGAGACGGCGGACAGCTTGGCCCAGAACAAGCCTTCGGGGCTGGAGTAAGAGGCGATCAAGGCGGTCAGCGGCGCGGCGCTGGAGGAGGTCAGGTTCAGCGACCAGAAGGCCTCGTTCCAGCACAGGATCAACGACAGCAGTACCGTGGAGGCCAGGCCACCCTTGGCGATGGGCAGCAGCACGCGCACCATTTCCTGCCACAGGGTGGCGCCGTCCAGGCGGGCGGCTTCGAGGATGTCCTTGGGGATGTCCTTGAAGTAGGTGTACACCATCCACACCACAATCGGCAGGTTGATCAGGGTGTAGATGATGATCAGCGCAATGCGCGTGTCCAACAGGCCAAAGCTCTTGGCCAACAGGTAGATCGGCATCAGCACGCCCACCGGCGGCAGCATCTTGGTCGACAGCATCCACAGCAGCGTGCCCTTGGTGCGCTGGGTTTCGTAGAACGCCATGGAATAGGCGGCCGGTACCGAAATGAGCAGGCACAGGGCGGTGGCGCTGAAGGAAATCACCACCGAGTTCCAGGCGTAGGCGAAGTAATTGCTGCGCTCGTTGATGTGCAGGTAGTTCTCCAGCGTCGGCGTGAAGATGAACTGCGGCGGCGTGGCGAACGCGTCGATTTCGGTCTTGAAGCTGGTCAGCACCATCCAGAAGATCGGAAAGAAAATCAGGATCGCAATGGCCCAGGCCAATGTGCCGAGCAACAGGCTCTGCAGGCGACGGGATTGTTGAAGCGTCATGGCGCGGCCCTCAAGGCTTGTCAGTCAGGTTTTTGCCGATCATCCGCACCAGGATGATCGCCGCGATATTGGCGATGACCACGGCAATCAAGCCGCCGGCCGAGGCCATGCCCACGTCGAACTGCACCAGTGCCTGGTTGTAGATCAGGTAGGCGAGGTTGGTCGAGGCGTAGCCCGGGCCGCCGTTGGTGGTGGTGAAGATTTCGGCGAATACCGAGAGCAGGAAGATGGTTTCGATCATCACCACCACGGCAATCGGGCGGGCCAGGTGGGGCAAGGTCAGGTGCCAGAAGATCGCAATGGCGCCGGCACCGTCCAGGCGTGCGGCTTCCTTCTGCTCCTGGTCCAGGGACTGCATGGCGGTCATCAGCAGCAGGATCGCGAAGGGCAGCCATTGCCACGACACAATGATGATGATCGACAGCAGCGGGTAATGCGCCAGCCAGTCCACCGGCTCGGCGCCGAAGAACTTCCACACGGCGGCGAGAATCCCCGACACCGGGTGAAAAATCAGGTTCTTCCAGATCAGCGCGCCCACCGTGGGCATGATGAAGAACGGCGAAATCAGCATCACCCTGACGATGCCGCGCCCCAGAAACTCACTGGCCTCCAGCAGGGCACTGATCAACACGCCGAACACCACGCTGATCAGCAAGACGCTGCCCACCAGCAACAGGGTATTGGTGGCGCCGGGCAGGAACCCCGAATCGGTGATGAAGTAGCTGAAGTTTTCCAGCCCCACGAATTGGTTTTCGCCGGGGTAGAGCAGGTTGTAGCGGATCAGCGAAAAGTACAGGGTCATGCCCAGCGGCACGATCATCCACAGCAGCAACAAGGCCACCGAGGGGCTGACGAGAAACCAGCCGGGGTTGGCCAGGCGGTTTTTGGTGGGTGTATTCATGGTGATCAGAACCAGTCAGATGCCTACAGAATCTGCGTCGGAGCGCGGTCACTGTGGGAGCTGGCTTGCCTGCGATGGTATCGCCTCGGTGTTACGGATAGACCGAGTCGTTTGCATCGCAGGCAAGCCAGCTCCCACAAAAGCTCTGCTCCTGTATTTGCGGTGGTGAGGCTGGTTTACTTGGGGTAACCAGCCCGCTTCATTTCCCGCTCGGTGGTGTTCTGCGCGGCGGTCAATGCAGCATCGACGGTCTGCTGACCGGTCAGCGCCCCCGAAAAGAACTTGCCCACCTGGGTACCAATCGCCTGGAATTCAGGAATGGTCACCAACTGGATACCGATATACGGCACCGGCTTCTCGGTCGGCTTGGTCGGGTCGGCCACTTTCAGCGATTCCAGCGTCACCTTGGCGAACGGCGCGGCCTTCATGTACTCGTCGCTATAGGTGGATTGGCGGGTACCCGGCGGCACGTTGGCGATGCCATCGGTCTTGGCCACGAGCTGGCCGTATTCCTTGGAGGTGGCCCAACTGGTGAACACCTTGGCGGCGTCCCTGGCCTTGGAACTGGTGGGGATCGCCAGGCTCCAGGAGTACAGCCACGACGTGCCCTTGTCGGTTTTCTCATGGGGCGCGAAGGTAAAGCCGACATGGTCTGCGACCTTGCTCTGGCTCTTGTCGGTAACAAACGAGCCGGCCACGCTGGCATCTACCCAAATCGCGCATTTGCCGCTGTTGAACAGCGCCAGGTTTTCGTTGAAACCGTTGCTGGAGGCGCCCGGCGGGCCGGATTTCTTCATGTTGTCGACGTAGAAGTTCAGCGCGTTCTTCCACTCGGGGCCGTTGAACTCTGGCTGCCACTTCTCATCGAACCAGCGCGCGCCGAAGCCGTTGGCCAGGGTGGTGATCAGCGCCATGTTCTCACCCCAACCGGCTTTGCCGCGCAGGCACAGGCCGTATTGCTCTTTGGATTTGTCGGTGAGTTTGGCGGCGAATTCGCTGATCTGGCTCCAGGTCGGGTGCTCAGGCATGCTCAGCCCGGCGTCCTTGAACAGGTCGGTGCGGTAATAGGTGATCGAGCTTTCGGCATAGAACGGCAGGGCGTACAACGAGCCCTTGACCGACAAACCGTCACGCACCGAAGGGAACACATCGTCGAGGTCGTAGGAAGCCGGCAAGTCCTTCATCGGCTCCAGCCACCCCTTGGCGCCCCAGAGTGCGGCTTCGTACATGCCGATGGTCAACACATCGAACTGCCCGCCCTGGGTGGCGATGTCGGTGGTCAGGCGTTGGCGCAGCACGTTTTCTTCGAGCACCACCCAGTTCAACTTGATCTCCGGATGCTCGGCCTCGAAGGTTTTCGAGAGCTTCTGCATGCGGATCATGTCGCTGTTGTTGACGGTGGCAATGGTCAGGGTTTGCGCGCCAAGGCTGACGGCGCTGAGGGTCATGCAGGTGCAGGCAAGCAATGCTTTTGCTGTGAACTTCATCGCGCACTCCATTTCCGCGCCCAGAGGGCTACAGAAGGACGGTTATTGTTGTTGTGTCTTCCTACGAGAAGTCAGGAAGAGTGTGCGTTGATTACAGCCTTCAAAAGCGGCGGTGACAAATCCTTGGGCGCACGCTCACTGATACTTTTTTGCACTCATCGACCACCTGATCGTTCCCACGCTCCGCGTGGCAACGTCGCTAGGGACGCTCTGCGTCCCGGGGTGACGCAGAGCGTCACGGAATGCATGCCCACGCAAAGCGCGGGAACGATCCTCAGTGCAGTGCTTAAC
>NZ_JBZXEA010000010.1:61087-110330 GCF_058725345.1 Pseudomonas sp. DW-iso17
GCTTGATCGTTCCCACGCTCCGCGTGGTAACGCCGCTTGGGACGCTCTGCGTCCCCGAGTGACGCAGAGCGTCACGGTATGCATGCCCACGCAGAGTGCGGGAACGATCCTCAGTGCAGTGCTTAACGCTTGATCGTTCCCACGCTCCGCGTGGTAACGCCGCTTGGGACGCTCTGCGTCCCGGGGTGACGCAGAGCGTCACGGTATGCATTCCCACGCAGAGTGCGGGAACGATCGATGCCGTCTTTAACGGTGAATAGCACGCTGGGTGCTGGATCGATTGGGGGATTTGGGGTGGGTTTGATCATGGTGAAACTCCTGATTTAAGTGGAGCTGCCACCCTTTCGCCGCGACGCTATGGGGTGGTAGCCGTACGCAGGTTCGCGGACCGGAATCAGGAAACCGGCATACCCGAAGGTATCCCGCGCACAGCCACCATGAAGCCGCACAGTAGACGATAAAAAAACGCCGACTAAAAGCGGAAATGGCACTTTGCATCTGATTAAACCGGGCCGCGACGCCCGACGCTGCCTGTGCAGCGGTGTACGGAGTAGAGATCGAGTGTCCTAGGGGCAACCTCAAAGCCTTGTAAGACGTTTCTGTTTCCCACCACCTAGATGAACGATCAACCTCAAGCCAAATTCTGCTCCGTCAACCGCTGCACCGCCAACCGCCGATAGTGAGACGGCGTCATCCCCTTAAGCTGCTGAAACCGCCGATTAAAGTTGGAAATATTATTAAACCCCGACTCAAAGCACACATCCGTCACCGCCTTGTCCCCATCGGCCAGTAATTCACAGGATTTGCTGATGCGCAGCCGATTGACGAATTCAATAAAAGTCCGCCCGGTCGCCTGTTTGAACACCCTGGAAAAATACGTCGGCTTCATCCCCAGGTACTCCGCCACTTCTTCCAACGGCAGCTCTCGGGCGTAGTGGGCAAAGATGTAGTCCACTGCGCGGTTGGTGCGGTCGATGCTGTGTTCGTCGGCTTGCTGTGGCGTGGTGACGCCGGACAGTAACTGGTAGTCCTCACAGGCGCTCAACACCTCCAGCAAGATAAAGAAGTGCCCCAGGCGTGCCATGCCTTGGGCGTCTTCGATGCGTTGCATCAGGGTCATGGCGTGGGCGATGGTTTTTTTGCAGCGAAATTCGATGCCGTATTGCGCACGTTCAAGCAGCGGCGCCAGGCTCTTGAGTTCGGTGAAGATGTGGCTGCCGTGTTCGAACAACTCATCGGTGAAGTTCACCAGCATGTCACGCTTGGGCACCACTTCATCTTCCTCCACCTGGCTGATCCAGTTATGGGGCAGGTTGGGGCCGGTGAGGAACAGGCTTTCCGGGTAGAAGTTGCCGATGTAGTCGCCGATAAACACCTTGCCGGAGCTGGCGACGATCAGGTGCAGTTCGTATTCCTTGTGGAAGTGCCAGCGCACCAACGGGCAGGGGAAGCCATGCTGACGATAGATGATGGACAGGCCGTTGTGGTCGTCCATCAGTTCGTAGGAAGGGTCGGTGATGCGCGTTGCTCGGGTCATGCTGCCGTCGCTTTATTGTGGTCGCTGCGTAGGATAATGCCCCGTCGCGCGCGACCTCGCCAGCAGCAGTGTTTATAGGGTGCGGTTTTTGGCCTCGATCCACTGGGACATGTACTGGGTACTTTTATGCGCGTGATGGCGCAGCATGCTGCCGGTGAAGTTGTCCCGGCGATGGGCGGCGAGGTTGCTGCGGCAACGTTCCAGGCATTCCACCAAGGCGGGCCCGTGCACGTCCTGGTCATAGCGTCGGGCCAGGAGTTGGCGCCCATGCTCCTCGGCTTGAGTCCAGCGCTCGCGGTTTTGGTAAAGGGTAACGGCAGCGGCGGCCAGGGCCGGGGCGTCCTGTGCGATCTCGCCGGGCCAGGGCTGGTCATCGCCCATGGCTTCGGCGCCGATCGGGGTAGTGACATTGGGTGTGCCGCACAGCATGGCGTCCACCAACTTGCCCTTGATGCCGGCGCCAAAGCGCAGTGGCGCCAGGCAAATACGCGCCGCCGTCATGACTTGCAAGGCATCTTCGGCCCAGTTCATCACATGAAAACCCTGTGCCGGGTTGTGCAGGGCGGTGGCTTTGGGCGGGGTGTAGGCGCCGTAGATGTGCAACTGCGCGCCCGGCAACTGTTGGCGGATCAGCGGCCACAGGCTGTGCTTCATCCACAGCACTGCGTCCCAATTGGGTGCGTGGCGGAAGTTGCCGATGCTGAGGAAATGCGCACGGTCTTCAAAGGGCGCAAAGGCTGCAGTGGGCGGTTGCAGCATCAAGGGGCACCAGTGGAGCAGGGCGGCAGGCACCTTGAACTGTTCGGTGAGCAGGCGGATTTCCACGTCGGAGATCATCAGGCTGATGTCGCAGCGGTAAATCGCGGCGATTTCGCGCTTGGCCAGGTCGGTATCGGCCATGCGCTGGAATTCGTCCTCCAGCGCCGGCGCGAACAGGGCGCTGAAGTCGTCGCTGTCGGGGTTGGCTTTTACTTGTTCTTTGAAACGCTGGTGGCGGGCGTCGCGCAGGCTTTGCAGGTCGGAGGTTTCCAGCACGCGCAGGGCGTCGGGGCAGCATTGTTCTACGCGCCAGCCGAATTGCTCCTCCATCATGAAACGGTCGAACAGCACGATATCCGGGGCTAGTTCGCGAATAAAGTCGTCGAAACTGCTGTTATTCAGTTCGATGGCGCGTTCGGCGATCCCGAGTGCCGGCAAGTCGGCCTTGTGCTCGCCAATGGTGGCCGGGCTGCTGAAGGTAATGTCCCAACCTTGCGTAAGAAAGCTCTCAAGGATTTGCATCATATGCCCGCCCGCTGCCGAGGAGCGGGGCTCGGGCCAGACGTAGCCAATGACCAGGACTTTGGTGGCGGGCTGATTCATCGACGAAGGTTTCCTTGAAGGGCAGGCGCAAAGCGCGCAATTAAACCACAACCTCAGGACATGACAATTTGTGTCTGGCGGTAGGTAGCTTCGGCACTTTGTGGTTAACTTCCGCCTCTCGAATTCGTTTAACCAAACCCAGCATAAGGATTCCGTTCATGGCTCAAGTCACCCTTAAAGGCAACCCGGTCCAGGTTGAAGGCCAATTGCCGAAAGTCGGCGCCAAAGCTGCAGACTTCACCCTGACCGCCGGCGATCTGTCCAACGCCACCCTGGCTACCTTTGCCGGCAAGCGCAAAGTGCTGAACATCTTCCCAAGCGTTGACACCCCAACCTGCGCCACTTCGGTGCGCAAGTTCAACGCCCAGGCCAACGATGTGGCCAACACCGTGGTGCTGTGCATCTCCTCCGACCTGCCATTCGCCCAAGCGCGTTTCTGTGGTTCCGAAGGCCTGGAAAACGTTAAGAACCTGTCGGATTTCCGCAACGCCGACTTCGCCGTCGACTATGGTGTTTCCATCGCTGACGGCCCGCTGCAGGGCCTGACCGCTCGCGCTGTCGTGGTGCTGGATGAAAACGACAACGTGCTGCACAGCGAGTTGGTCAAGGAAATCGCTGAAGAGCCAAACTACGACGCCGCCCTGGCTGTGTTGAAGTAACTGTTTCTACGTATGACTGTCGTTTGGCAGTAACACGTATGATGCATGATTGCGGCCTGGCCTAGTCCAGGCCGTTTTTATTTGAGCGTCAGCGGCTTAGCGAAATAGCCGGTGGACTAAGATCAAAAAGTTAAACGTTGTAAGCCTAAGGTAAATAGCCGGTAAAGGTGCTTTTCTAAACGCACCCCAGTGCTTATCTTTCAGCCTCCCGAAGAAGAAGCTCTCACCCCCAATGGTTGATCACTCCATGCAATCCTCCTCCCGCAACTCCCGCCGCTGGCTGTTTGGCCTGCTCGTGCTGCTGGTTATCGCCGGCCTGTGCTGGAAATTCTGGCCCAGTGGCGCGGCCCATAAAGATGCTCCGGCGGGACACACGGGCAAGACCGGCATGGCGCGCCCAGGCTTCGGTGGTTCCACCGGGCCGGTACCGGTGCGTGTGGCGCCGGCGGTGCTGGGGGAGTTTCCTGTGTACTACAAGGCCCTGGGGACGGTCACTGCACTGAACACCATTAATGTGCGCAGCCGGGTGGGCGGCGAGTTGGTCAAGATCGCCTTCGAGGAAGGGCAGATGGTCAAGGCCGGTGACCTGCTGGCAGAAATCGACCCGCGCAGCTACCAGAACGCCTTGCTCCAGGCCCAGGGCACCTTGCTGCAAAACCAGGCCCAGTTGAAGAACGCCCAGGTCGATGTACAGCGTTATCGCGACCTGTACGCCCAGGACAGTATCGCCAAGCAAACCCTGGACACCGCCGAAGCGCTGGTGTTGCAGTACCAGGGCACGGTCAAGACCAACCAGGGCGCGGTGGACGACGCCAAGCTCAACTTGGAATTCACCAAGATCCGTGCGCCCATCAGCGGCCGCGTCGGTTTGCGCCAGCTTGACGTCGGCAACCTGGTTGCGGCCAACGACACTACCGCCCTCGCGGTGATCACCCAGACCCAGCCAATCAGCGTGGCCTTCACCCTGCCGGAAAATACCCTGGAAACCGTGTTGGCCCGTTACCACGCCGGCAACAAATTGCCAGTGGAAGCCTGGGACCGTAGCGACGTGAAAAAACAGGCGGTCGGTGTACTGCAAAGCCTGGACAACCAGATCGATGTCACCACCGGCACCCTGAAGTTCAAGGCGCGGTTCGATAACAAGGACCAGGCGCTGTTCCCCAACCAGTTCGTCAATGTGCACCTGCTGGCCGATACCTTGAAGAACGTGGTGCTGGCACCCTCTGCGGCGATTCAGTTCGGCAACAATGGCACCTTTGTCTATAAGCTCGACGGTGACAAGAAGGTCAAGGTCCAGCCGCTGGTGGTGGGGGATACCGATGGCGAAAACACCGTGATCAAAGAGGGCCTGGTCGCTGGCGACCGCGTGGTGCTGGAAGGCACCGACCGCCTCAAGGACGGTAGCGAGATCGAAGTGGTCAACGCCAGCAGCGAGGTGCCGACCACGCCGACCGAACACCTGCAAGGCAAGCCCGCAGCTAAAGGGGAGACCGGGGCAGACGCCGGCAAGGCGCAAAAGGTCGGTTCATGAACCTGTCGCGCCTGTTCATCCTTCGCCCGGTCGCCACCACGCTGAGCATGCTGGCCATTGTCCTGGCCGGCATCATTTCGTACCGCCTGCTGCCGGTATCGGCGTTGCCCCAGGTGGATTACCCGACTATCCGGGTGATGACCCTGTACCCCGGCGCCAGCCCCGACGTGATGACCAGTGCGGTCACCGCACCGCTGGAGCGTCAGTTCGGGCAGATGCCCGGGCTGACCCAGATGGCGTCCACCAGCTCGGGCGGTGCCTCGGTGCTGACCCTGCGTTTCAACCTCGACATCAATATGGATGTCGCCGAGCAACAGGTGCAGGCCGCGATCAACGCCGCCACCAACCTGTTGCCCAAGGATTTGCCGGCGCCGCCGGTATATAACAAGGTCAACCCGGCGGACACCCCGGTGTTGACCCTGGCAATTACCTCCAAGACCATGTTGCTGCCCAAGCTCAATGATTTGGTCGACACGCGCATGGCGCAGAAAATCGCGCAGATCAGCGGCGTCGGCATGGTCAGCATCGCCGGTGGCCAGCGCCAGGCCGTGCGCATCAAGGTCAACCCCGAGGCCCTGGCGGCCAATGGCTTGAACCTCTCGGACGTGCGCGCCCTGATCGCCGCCTCCAACGTCAACCAGCCCAAGGGCAACTTCGACGGCCCCACCCGCGTGTCGATGCTCGACGCCAACGACCAGTTGGTCTCGCCCGAGCAATATGCCGAACTGATCCTGGCCTACAACAATGGCGCTCCGCTGCGGCTCAAGGATGTGGCGCAGATTGTCGACGGTGCCGAAAACGAACGCCTCGCCGCCTGGGCCAATGAGAACCAGGCCGTGTTGCTCAATATCCAGCGCCAGCCGGGCGCCAACGTGATCGAGGTGGTGGACCGCATCAAGGCCCTCCTGCCGAGCATCACCGACAACCTGCCGGCCGGCCTGGACGTGACGGTGCTCACCGACCGCACCCAGACCATCCGCGCCTCGGTCAAAGACGTACAGCATGAGCTTCTGATCGCCATTGCCCTGGTGGTCATGGTGACGTTCCTGTTTCTGCGCCGGGTCAGCGCTACGATCATTCCGTCCATCGCCGTGCCGCTGTCCCTGGTGGGCACCTTTGGTGTGATGTACCTGGCCGGATTTTCCATCAATAACCTGACGCTGATGGCCCTGACCATCGCCACCGGGTTTGTGGTAGACGACGCGATCGTGATGCTGGAGAACATCTCGCGCTATATCGAGGAAGGCCAGACGCCGATGGCGGCCGCGCTCAAGGGCGCCAAGCAGATCGGTTTCACCCTGGTGTCCCTGACGCTGTCGTTGATCGCGGTATTGATCCCTTTGCTGTTCATGGCCGACGTGGTCGGGCGGTTGTTCCGTGAGTTCGCCATCACCCTGGCAGTGGCGATCCTGATTTCCCTGGTGGTGTCCCTGACCCTCACGCCCATGATGTGCGCGCGCCTGCTCAAGCGCGAACCCAAGGAAGAAGAACAGGGCCGCTTCTACAAAGCCAGCGGCGCCTGGATCGACTGGTTGATCGAAGCCTACGGCCGTAAGCTGCAATGGGTGCTCAAGCACCAGCCGCTCACGTTGCTGGTGGCGATCGCCACCCTGGGGCTTACGGTGGTGCTGTACCTGGTGGTGCCCAAGGGCTTTTTCCCGGTGCAGGACACCGGCGTGATCCAGGGTATTTCCGAAGCGCCGCAGTCGATTTCCTTTGCGGCGATGAGCCAACGTCAGCAGGAGTTGGCGAAGATCATCCTTGCCGACCCGGCGGTCGAGAGCCTGTCGTCCTACATTGGCGTGGACGGCGATAACGCCACCCTCAACAGCGGCCGCTTGTTGATCAATCTCAAGGCCCACGGCCAGCGCGATTTGAGCGCAGCCGAGGTGATCACCCGCTTGCAACCGCAAATCGACAAGCTGGTGGGCATCCGCCTGTTCATGCAGCCGGTGCAGGACCTCACCATCGAAGACCGCGTCAGCCGTACCCAGTACCAGTTCAGCATGTCCTCCCCGGACGCCGAGTTGCTGGCGTTGTGGAGCGGCAAGCTGGTACACGCCCTCAGCCAGTTGCCGGAACTCACCGACGTCGCCAGCGACCTCCAGGACAAAGGCTTGCAGGTGTACCTGGTGATAGACCGCGACGCGGCCTCGCGCCTGGGCGTGAGTGTCTCGACCATTACCGACGCGTTGTATGACGCCTTCGGCCAGCGCCAGATTTCCACCATCTACACCCAGGCCAGCCAGTACCGGGTGGTGTTGCAGGCCCAGTCCGGCGAAACCCTCGGCCCGGCGGCCCTCAACCAGATCCATGTGAAAACCACCGACGGTGGCCAGGTGCGGCTGTCGAGCCTGGCCCATGTCGAGCAGCGCCAGGCGCAGTTGGCGATTGCCCATATCGGCCAGTTCCCGGCGGTGATGATGTCGTTCAACCTGGCGCCCGGCGTAGCGCTGGGCAAAGGCGTGGAACTGATCAACCAGACCCAGAAGGACATCGGCATGCCGGTGGGCGTGCAAACCCAGTTCCAGGGCGCGGCCCAGGCGTTCGAAGCCTCGTTGTCGAGCACCTTGCTGTTGATCCTGGCGGCGGTGGTCACCATGTACATCGTGCTCGGTGTGCTCTATGAGAGCTATATCCACCCGATCACCATCCTCTCGACCCTGCCGTCGGCGGCGGTGGGGGCCTTGCTGGCGTTGCTGCTCAGTGGCAATGACCTGGGCATGATTGCGATCATCGGCATCATCCTGCTGATCGGTATCGTGAAAAAAAACGCGATCATGATGATCGACTTCGCCCTCGACGCCGAACGCAACCAGGGCCTGGACCCGCAGACGGCGATCTACCAGGCGGCGCTGTTGCGCTTCCGGCCAATTTTGATGACCACCCTGGCCGCGTTGTTCGGTGCGGTGCCGTTGATGCTCGCCAGCGGTTCCGGCGCCGAACTGCGCCAGCCCCTGGGCCTGGTGATGGTCGGTGGCTTGCTGGTGAGCCAGGTGTTGACGCTGTTCACCACGCCGGTGATCTACCTGTACTTCGATCGTCTTGGCCGTCGCTGGCGCAAAGAGCCGCAACGCCTGGAGCCGGTTGAGCCATGAACCTGTCCGGACCTTTCATTCGCCGGCCGGTAGCGACCATGCTGCTGAGCCTGGCGATCATGTTGCTCGGTGGCGTCAGCTTCAACTTGCTGCCGGTGTCGCCGCTGCCGCAGATCGACTTCCCGGTGATCGTGGTGTCGGCCAGCTTGCCCGGTGCCAGCCCCGAGGTGATGGCGTCCACGGTGGCCACGCCGCTGGAGCGCTCGTTCGGCGCGATTGCCGGTATCACCACCATGAGCAGTTCGTCGAGCCAGGGCTCAACCCGGGTGATTCTGGCGTTCGATTCCGACCGCGACATCAACGGGGCGGCGCGGGAAGTGCAGGCGGCCATCAACGCGTCGCGCAACCTGCTGCCCAGCGGTATGCGCAGCATGCCCACCTACAAGAAGATCAACCCGTCCCAGGCGCCGATCATGGTGCTGTCGCTGACCTCTGACGTGCTGCAGAAGGGCCAGTTGTACGACCTGGCCTCGACCATCCTGTCCCAGAGCCTGTCCCAGGTGCCGGGCGTGGGCGAAGTGCAGATCGGCGGCAGTTCGCTGCCGGCGGTGCGTATCGAGCTGGAGCCCAAGGCCCTCGATCAGTACGGCGTGGCCCTGGACGATGTGCGCAACACCATCGCCAATGCCAACCAGCGCCGGCCCAAGGGCTCCTTGGAAGACAGCGAGCGCAACTGGCAGATCCAGGCCAACGACCAGCTGGAAAAAGCCAAGGATTATGAGCCCCTGCTGATTCGCTACCAGGACGGCGGCGCCCTGCGCCTCAAGGACGTGGCGAAGATCACTGATGGTGTGGAAGACCGCTACAACAGCGGCTTCTTCAACAATGATTCGGCGGTGTTGCTGGTGATCAACCGCCAGTCCGGCGCCAACATCATCGAAACCGTGCGGCAGATCAAGGCGCAGTTGCCGGCGTTGCAGGCGGTGCTGCCGTCCAGCGTCAAGCTCAGCCTGGCCATGGACCGCTCGCCCGTGATTACCGCCACCCTGCATGAGGCGGAAATGACCTTGCTGATCGCTGTAGGGCTGGTGATCCTGGTGGTGTACCTGTTCCTGGGCAACTTCCGCGCTTCGTTGATCCCGACCCTGGCGGTGCCGGTATCGCTGGTGGGCACCTTCGCGGTGATGTACCTGTACGGGTTTTCTCTGAACAACTTCTCGCTGATGGCGCTGATCCTCGCCACCGGGCTGGTGGTGGACGATGCCATCGTGGTGCTGGAGAACATTTCCCGGCACATCGACGACGGCGTGCCGCCGATGAAAGCCGCGTACCTGGGCGCTCAGGAAGTCGGTTTTACCTTGCTCTCGATGAACGTGTCGCTGGTGGCGGTGTTCCTGTCCATCCTGTTCATGGGCGGGATCGTCACTAACCTGTTCCGTGAGTTTTCGATCACCTTGTCGGCGGCGATCATCGTTTCGCTGATTGTCTCGCTGACCTTGACGCCCATGCTGTGCGCCCGCTGGCTCAAGCCCCACGTCAAGGATCGGCAGACCGGTTTGCAGCGCTGGAGCCAGAAGGTCAACGACCGCATGGTCGCCGGCTACGCCACCAGCCTGGACTGGGTGCTGCGCCATCGGCGCCTGACCTTGCTCAGCCTGTTGATCACCGTGGGCGTGAATATCGCGCTGTACGTGGTGGTGCCCAAAACCTTCATGCCCCAGCAGGACACCGGCCAGTTGATCGGTTTTGTGCGCGGCGACGATGGCCTGTCGTTCAGCGTGATGCAGCCGAAGATGGAGATCTTTCGCCAGGCGGTGCTCAAGGACCCGGCGGTGCTCAGCGTGGCCGGCTTTATCGGTGGCAACCAAGGCACTAACAATGCGGTGATGCTGGTACGCCTCAAGCCGATCGGCGAACGCAAAATTTCCGCCCAGGCGGTGATCGAGCGCCTGCGCAAGGAGGTGCCGCTGGTGCCGGGCGGGCGCTTGTTCCTGATGGCCGACCAGGACCTGCAGTTCGGGGGCGGCCGCGACCAGACCAGCGCGCAATACTCCTACATCCTGCAAAGCGGTGACTTGGCCGCGCTGCGCCTGTGGTACCCGAAAGTGGTGGCGGCCATGCGTGAATTGCCAGAGCTGACCGCCATCGACGCCCGTGAAGGCCGGGGCGCGGCCCAGGTCACGCTGATTGTCGACCGCGACCAGGCCAAGCGCCTGGGCATCGACATGAACATGGTCACGGCAGTGCTCAACAACGCCTACAGTCAGCGGCAGATTTCCACCATCTACGACAGCCTCAACCAGTACCAGGTGGTGATGGAGGTCAACCCCAAATACGCCCAGGACCCGATCACCCTCAACCAGATGCAGGTGATCACCGCCGACGGCGCACGGGTGCCGTTGTCGACCATTGCCCACTATGAGAACAGCCTGGCCGATGATCGCGTCAGCCATGAAGGCCAGTTCGCTTCGGAGAATATCGCCTTCGACATGGCGCCCGGGGTCACGGTGGAGCAGGGCACGGCGGCTATCGAGCGTGCGATTGCCAAAGTCGGGTTGCCCGAGGACGTGATCGCCAAGATGGCCGGTACTGCCGATGCGTTCGCCGCGACCCAGAAAGGCCAGCCGTTCATGATTCTCGGCGCGCTGGTGGCGGTGTACCTGGTGCTGGGTATTCTGTATGAAAGCTACATTCACCCGCTGACCATCCTGTCGACGCTGCCGTCGGCCGGTGTCGGCGCGTTGCTTGCGATTTACCTGCTGGGCGGCGAGTTCAGCCTGATCTCCTTGCTGGGCTTGTTCCTGTTGATCGGCGTGGTGAAGAAAAACGCGATCCTGATGATCGACCTGGCGCTGCAACTGGAGCGCAACGATGGCATGAGCCCGCTGGAGTCGATCCGCAGCGCCTGCCTGTTGCGCCTGCGGCCGATCCTGATGACCACCCTGGCCGCGATCCTCGGTGCCTTGCCGTTGCTGCTCGGCAGTGGTGATGGCGCGGAAATGCGCCACCCGTTGGGCCTGACCATTATTGGCGGCCTGGTGTTCAGCCAGATCCTGACCCTTTACACCACCCCGGTGGTTTACCTTTACCTGGACCGCGCGCGCCATCGCTTCAACGCCTGGCGCGGCGTGCGTACCGATGCTGCCCTGGACACTGCGCTATGACCGACTCAACCAACGCCCCTGCGACCTCTGTAGGAGCGAGCTTGCTCGCGAAAAAGGCCCAGACGCCGCGCTCATCCAGAATGAACGCGTTAACGTTGGCAGTCTTCGCGAGCAAGCTTGCTCCTACAGTGGGCTTGGCCATGTTGCTCAGCGCCTGCGCCATCGGCCCTGACTACAAACGCCCGGACGTCATCGAGCCGGTGCAGTTCAAGGAGGCCCAGGGCTGGCGCCAGGCCAATCCGAGCGACTCCCTGGCCCGCGGCGCCTGGTGGGAGCTGTACGGTGACCGACAACTCAATGACCTGGTGGTGCGCCTCAACGCGTCCAACCAGACCGTCGCCCAGGCCGAAGCGCGTTTTCGTCAGGCAAAGGCGCTGGTGCGCAGCTCACGCGGGGCGTTTTACCCCAGCGTTGACCTGAGCGTGGGTAAAACCCGCGCCAGCCAGGGCACCGGCAGCAGCAGCGCCAGCCTCAGCAGCTCCAGCAGTGGTATCCGCGACACCCTCAATGCCCAGTTGGGTGTGAGCTGGGAAGCCGATATCTGGGGCAAGTTGCGCCGTGGTCTGGAGGCCAACGAAGCCAGCGCCGAGGCAAGCTCGGCCGACTTGGCCGCAATGCGTCTGAGCCAGCAGTCCGAACTGGTGCAAAGCTACCTGCAACTGCGGGTCATGGACGAACAGACGCGGCTGCTGCAAGCCACGCTGGACACCTACCAGCGTTCATTGAACATGACCGAAAACCAATACCGCGCCGGTGTGGCCGGCAAGGACGCCATTGCCCAGGCGCAAACCCAGCTCAAGACCACCCAGGCCAGCCTGATCGACTTGATCTGGCAACGCGCCCAGCTGGAAAACGCCATAGCCGTGCTGATTGGCGAAGCCCCGGCCAACTTCAATCTGGCGGTGAGCAAAGATATTCCGGCGCTACCGCAAATACCGGTGAGCCTGCCGTCCCAACTGCTGGAGCGTCGCCCCGATATTGCCTCGGCCGAACGCTCGGTGATCGCCGCCAACGCCAATATCGGCGTGGCCAAGGCGGCCTATTACCCGGACCTCAGCCTGAGCCTGCAGGGCGGCTATTCCAGCAGCACTTATGAAGATTGGATCAGCCTGCCGAACCGCTTCTGGTCGGTGGGGCCGAAACTGGCCATGACCCTGTTCGATGGCGGCCAGCGCTCGGCGGAAGTCGACCGCAGCGTGGCCAGCTATGACGAGACCGTGGCCAAGTACCGCCAGACCGTGTTGGACGGTTTCCGTGAGGTGGAAAACTACATGGTCCAGCTCAAGGTGCTCGCCGATGAGGCGGTGGTCAGCAATGAAGCGCTGGAATCGGCGCGTGAATCCTTGCGCTTGACCGAAAACCAATACAAGGCCGGGTTGATTGCCTATCTGGATGTGGTCACGGTGCAGGCAACGGCCTTGAGCAACGAGCGCTCCGTGTTGACCTTGCTGCAATCGCGCCTGGTGGCGAGTGTGCAATTGATTGCAGCGTTGGGCGGAGGCTGGGACGGCCAGACCTCCCTGGCTGAAAAGGAGTAACCGGATGCGCCGCGCATCCTGGGGGAGCAAGATCAACTGTGTGGGCTTGCCCCAATGCCAGTCAGTTAAGCACAGTACCCTGTGGGAGCTGGCTTGCCTGCGATAGCGTTAGTGCAGTAGTAGTTGCGGTGACTGACACACCGCCTTCGCGGGCAAGCCCGCTCCCACAGGGGATCTGCGCAGGCGACATTTTGATGTCCATGACGTCGTTGAAAACAGCCTGGCGAAGCCATCCGATTGACGCCAAAAACTCACTAATGGCCAACTGATTAATTAATCACCTGCCTCGGATTCATACTCGCTACAATCGCCCGCTTTGCCACCCGGCACGGGCTTTTTCGCCCCGTCGCCAGCGAGAAAACCTATGTTGATCGGTAGCTATTCAACCTCCCTTGTCGTGATTTCCCTGTGCGTGGCCATCCTGGCGTCCTACACGGCCTTGGACCTGGCCGGGCGTATCGCGACCGCCAAGGGGCGGGCTGTATACCTATGGATCACTGGCGGCGCAGTGGCGATGGGCGTGGGCATCTGGTCCATGCACTTTATCGGGATGTTGGCCCTGCGCCTGCCGTTTGCCCTCGGGTTTGAGGTAGGCATTACCCTGTTTTCGCTGTTGATCGCCGTGCTATCCAGTGGTTTCGCGTTATGGCTGGTCAGCCAGCCACGCTTGCCGGTCTGGCAACTGGCATTCGGGGCGTTGGTAATGGGCGCTGGAATTGCCAGCATGCATTACACCGGCATGGCCGCGATGCGCATGACACCCGGCATTGATTACGACCCGACCTTATTTGGCGCTTCGTTGGTGATCGCGATGGTGGCTTCCGGCGCCGCCCTGTGGATCGCCTTCAACCTGCGGCGCAACACACCTTATGTGCGGCTGGCACGGGGTGGCGCCGCCGTCGTGATGGGCGTGGCCATCGTGGGGATGCACTACACCGGGATGGCTGCGGCGCGCTTTGCCGATGGCAGCTTCTGCGGCGCCGCATTGACCGGCTTGAGCGGCAAGGGCCTGGATAACCTGGTCTTGGTCACTTCGCTGGCGGTGCTGGTCATTGCGCTCTTGACCTCGGTGCTGGATGCGCGCCTGGAAGCGCGCACCGCCGTACTCGCCGATTCCCTGACCCTGGCCAATCAGGAACTTACTCACCTGGCCCTGCATGACATGCTCACCGGCCTGCCCAATCGCACGTTGTTGGCTGATCGCATTCAACAAGGCATCCAGGCGGTGAACGAGCGGGGCGGTTGCTTTGCCTTGATGTTTATCGACCTGGATGGCTTCAAACCGGTCAACGATGCCTTTGGTCATCACTTGGGCGACCAGTTACTGCGCGAGGTCGGCTTGCGCTTGCGTGAGGACTTGCGCAGCCAGGACACCCTGGCCCGTATCGGCGGCGATGAGTTCGTATTGCTGGTGCAACTCACCCAGCCCGACGATGCCATGGGCTTGGCCGAGCGCCAGGTGAGCCTGATCAACCGCACCTTCACGGTGGCCGAGCATGAGTTGCAGATCTCGGCCAGCGTCGGTATCGCCATGTTCCCCGGTAACGGTAATAGTCCTCAGGAACTGCTGATGAACGCCGACGCGGCGATGTATCACGCCAAGGGCATGGGCAAGAACGGCTATAGCTTCTTCGATGTGTCGATGAACACCAATGCGCGCAAACAACTGCAATTGCTGCAGGACCTGCGCAATGCCCTGGAGCAGGGGCAATTTCGTTTGCACTACCAACCCAAGTTCGACGCCGTCAGCGGTCTTGCCGTGGGGGCCGAGGCGCTGTTGCGCTGGGAGCATCCGCAACAAGGCTTGTTGATGCCCGCTACGTTTATTGCACTGGCGGAGAAAACCGGGCTGATCATCCCCATCGGCGAATGGGTACTCGATGAAGCTTGTCGCCAGATGAGTCAGTGGTACGCACAGGGTTATGAGCACTGGCGCATTGCCGTAAACCTCTCGGCGTTGCAGTTCTGCCACGCCGGGTTGGTCAACAGCGTAGCGGCCGCGCTGGAGCGTCACCAATTACCGGCCAACAGCCTCACGCTGGAGATCACCGAGACCACCGCCATGAGCGATGCCGACGCGAGCATGAAGGTATTGCAGCAACTGTCGGACATGGGTGTGGACCTGTCTATCGATGACTTTGGCACCGGGTACTCCAGCCTCATGTACCTCAAGCGCCTGCCGGCCAATGAGTTGAAGATCGACCGCGGCTTTGTACGTGACCTGGAACACGACAGCGACGACGCCGCCATCGTCTCGGCCATCGTGGCCCTCGGCCAGGCTCTGGACTTACGGATTGTCGCCGAAGGCGTGGAAACCGATGCGCAGCAAAATTTCCTTACCCGCCTGGGGTGTGATTCCTTGCAAGGCTATCTGTTGGGGCATCCATTGCCGGCCGACAGCTTCATAACCAATATCCGCAGTGCCGAACAGGCAGCAGTGCCTGACAAACGCCCTGAGTGACGGGTATTCTTGGATCCAACCCTAAACATCAGGTTGATTCAGGAGACCGCAGCCATGGACAAAGTCGTCATCATCACCGGGGGCAGCCGAGGGATTGGCGCCGAGACGGGCTTGCTGGCCGCTCGCGAAGGTTATCGCATCTGCATTAATTATCAGTCGGACGAGAAGGCTGCCCATGCTGTGCTTGAACAAGTGCGCGGCCTCGGAGCACAGGCCATCGCGGTGCGCGCCGATGTCAGCATCGAAGATGAGGTGATTGCGCTGTTCAATCGTGTGGACGCCGAATTGGGGCGTGTCACTGCGCTGGTCAATAATGCCGGTACCGTGGGGCAAAAATCGCGGGTCGACGAGATGTCCGAGTTTCGTATCCTCAAAATCCTCAAGACCAATGTGCTGGGCCCGATTCTGTGTGCCAAGCACGCGGTGTTACGCATGTCGCCCCGGCATGGCGGGCAGGGCGGCAGTATCGTCAACGTGTCCTCGGTGGCGGCGCGGCTGGGCTCGCCGGGTGAGTATGTCGACTACGCGGCCTCCAAGGGCGCGCTGGATACCTTTACCCTGGGGTTGTCGAAGGAGGTGGCGGGCGAGGGCATTCGCGTCAACGCCGTGCGCCCAGGCTATATCTTTACCGATTTCCATGCCCTGAGCGGCGACCCGGACCGGGTCAGCAAGCTGGAGTCCGGCATCCCGATGGCGCGCGGCGGGCGTCCGGATGAAGTGGCGGAGGCGATTATCTGGTTACTGTCGGACAAGGCATCGTATTCCACCGGAACGTTTATCGACTTGGGAGGCGGCCGTTAAAACGATCGCACAATCCGCCCTAATGTCTCCATGGCCTCTTCCGATGCCTCGTTCCACGGGCTGCCATAGTTCAAGCGTATGCAGTTTCTGAACCGCTGAGTTGCGGAAAAGATCGGCCCCGGCGCAATGCTGATGCCCTGGGCCAAGGCCATCTGGAACAACTTCAGCGAGTCGGTCTGCTCCGGCAATTCCAACCACAGGAAATAGCCCCCCGCCGGCTGGCTGACCCGTGTCTGGGCCGGGAAGTAGCGAGCGATAGCCGCGAGCATGGCGCTTTGCTGTTCTTCCAGGGCGTAGCGCAGTTTGCGCAGGTGGCGGTCATAGCCGCCGTGTTGCAGGTAGTCGGCAATTGCCGCCTGGGCCGGCATCGACGGGCATAACGAGGTCATCAACTTGAGCCGCTCGACCTTCTGTGCAAAGCGCCCGGCGGCGACCCAGCCCACTCGGTAACCCGGCGCCAGGCTCTTGGCAAAGGAGCCGCAATGCATCACCAGCCCTTCGGTATCGAAGGCCTTGGCCGGTTTAGGCGCTTGTTGCCCGTAGTACAGCTCGGCGTAGACGTCATCTTCGATCAGCGGCACTTGATGGCTGCGCAGCAGTTCCACCAGCGCCTGTTTTTTCTCTTCAGGCAGCGTGGCGCCCATGGGGTTCTGGAAACTGGTCATGGTCCAGCAGGCCTTGATCGGATAGCGCTCAAGGCTTTGGGCCAGGGCGTTCAGGTCAATACCGTCGCGCGGGTGCACCGGGATCTCCACGGCCTTGAGCTTCAGGCGTTCAAGCACTTGCAAACACGCGTAGAACGCCGGCGCCTCGATGGCCACTAGGTCGCCCGGTTCGGTCACAGC
This sequence comes from Pseudomonas sp. DW-iso17, assembly GCF_058725345.1. NCBI lineage: Bacteria > Pseudomonadati > Pseudomonadota > Gammaproteobacteria > Pseudomonadales > Pseudomonadaceae > Pseudomonas > Pseudomonas sp. DW-iso17. The sequence continues at coordinate 78,024 of NZ_JBZXEA010000010.1, forward strand.
CTGCAGGCACAGGTTCAACGCTTCGAGGGCACCGTTGGTGATCAACAGCTCCTCCATCGGCAGCATCAGGCCACCGACCATATAGCGCAGGGCAATCTGCCGGCGCAGTTGCGGGTTGCCCGGCGACATGTCGGTCACCACCAAGCGTGGGTCCATTTCGCGGCTGGCGCTGGCCAGGGAGCGGGCCAGGCGCGGCAGCGGGAACAGCATGGGGCTGGGGAAGGCCGAGCCGAAGGGCACGGTGTTGGGGTCTTTGATGGAGTCCAGTACCGAGAACACCAGCTCACTCACGCCCACCTCGGTGGACTCATGCACCTGCTCACTCACCACCGGTTCGGAAAACGGGCTGGGCGCATGGGCGTTGACGAAGTAGCCAGAGCGGGGGCGTGCGCGAATCAGGCCACGACGCTCCAGCAGGTAGTAGGCCTGGAACACGGTGGACGGGCTGACGCCGTAGGCCTGGCTGGCATAGCGCACCGATGGCACGCGCTGGCCGGGGCCGAGGACGCCGGAGCGGATCAGTTCTGCGATGTCGTCGGCAAATTTTTCGTAGCGTTTCATGGCGGCCTAATTAGCTTTTTGAATGTGTACGCAGGGCAAATTGTAGGCGCTGGCTTGCCTGCGAAGGCGGTGTGTCAGTCACTGCATCTGTTACTGCTCTACCCCTTTCGCAGGCAAGCCAGCTCCCACATTTGATCTCTGTTGTTGATGAAGTATCAGCGATTCAAGGGCGCTACGAAGCGGCTGTCAGCAGCGGTATAGATCCAAGGTTCATCCACATCAGTGACTTTAAAACGTAAGGTTTGAGAGCTGCTGGCCGGTGTGTCCGCCAGCAATGCTACCGACACCGGTATATCGACAATTTCCCCGGCAGCCAGGCTGACCTGGGTCTTGCCTTGCAACTGGAACCCCTCGGCATCCACCAGTTCCAGGCGGTATTCCTGGCGCTGCTGGGTTTTGTTGATCACCTTGAGGCTGTAGATGTTTTCGATCAAACCCAGGCTGTTTTCGCGGAACATGCCACGGTCTTTGGTCACATCCAGCGACACCATCGGCCGTTCAATCAGGGCCACCACCAGTGCCGCGAGCATCACCACCAGCACGGCACTGTAGCCGATCAGGCGTGGCCGCAGCAGATGAGTCTTGCCACCCTGCAATTGGTGCTCACTGGTATAACTGACCAAGCCACGGGCATAGCCCATTTTGTCCATGATCGAATCGCAGGCGTCGATGCAGGCTGCGCAGCCGATGCATTCCATCTGCAGGCCGTCGCGGATATCGATGCCCGTGGGGCATACCTGCACGCATAGCTGGCAATCGATGCAGTCACCGAGGCCAACCTGCGCTGGCGGCACGTCACGTTTACGCGGGCCACGTTGCTCGCCGCGGGCGGCGTCGTAGGAAATAGTCAGGGTGTCTTTATCAAACATCACGCTCTGGAAGCGTGCATAGGGGCACATGTGCATGCATACGGCTTCGCGTAGCCAGCCGGCATTGATGTAAGTGGCCCCCGTGAAAAACAATACCCAAAACAGGCTCACACCGCCCATCTGCCACGTCAGCAGTTCGGCGGCCAAGGGGCGGATGGGGGTGAAGTAGCCCACAAACGTCAGCCCGGTCAACACACTGATACCCAGCCACAACGTATGTTTGGCCGAGCGCCGTGCCAGCTTATTCAGGCTCCAGGGTGCCGCCTGCAGTTTGATACGTTGGTTGCGTTCACCCTCGGTCACCTTCTCGCACCACATGAACAGCCAGGTAAACGAGCTTTGCGGGCAGGTGTAGCCGCACCAGACGCGGCCGGCAAACACCGTGATCGCGAAGAGGCCGAAGGCACAGATGATCAACAGCGCCGAGAGCAGGATGAAATCCTGGGGCCAGAATGTCGCACCAAAGATATGGAACTTGCTCTCGGCCAAGTCCCATAGTACGGCTTGGCGTCCACCCCAGTTCAGCCACACAGTGCCAAAAAAAGCCAGAAACAGCAGGCCGGCACCGCCCACGCGCAAGGTGCGGAACACACCGGTAAAACTGCGGGTATGGATCAGGTTGTCGCTGGATTTGGCCTTCACCTTCTTTGGGTGAATGGGCTCAAAGGTTTCCACGGTTGGGATTCGTTCGCTCATGGTCATTCGCTCATCAGCCTCCATCAGGCGGATGAACTATGGGCGACAGACTGTTCGCATAACAGACTCAGGTGGAAGGATAAAAAGCGGATCAGATAGGCTTGATGCGTTCTTGTGCGTCAATGTGCTGCACCCCGAATCTATAGGGGTGCAGGGATTCAAAGGGTTCGATGATACAGATCAATCAAATCACCGAACCAGGCTCTTGCGCCTTTACATGGTTACGGCCATCCGTGGCCCCTTCAACCGTCAGCGCGTCGGCTTCGGCTTCAGTGATATAGATCCGCTCGCCCGCCAACTCCACATAGGACATGGCTTTGTCATGGTCGGTAAGGATCTTCACGCGGGTGGCTGGCAGGCTTTGTTCCTGGCCGTCCACGTCGAGCGTGAAGTAGCACAAATGGTTTTCGATGCGCAGGGGCATGGCGATCTCCTTTCTATGGGCTCTATCACGTTAGGCGACCCCTATGACAAGGGGTTCCAGGCAACTGACTGGCGGTCTGCGCTGTCCATCCTTTATCTATCCATAATAAAAGGAGCGCATCCATGGACGCCTGGTGGCATCAAGTGTGGCAAACCCTGCAAGCCGAATTCGCGGACATCGGCGATGCCCGGCAACTCACCCAAGTGACGGTGCGCCTGCTGATCGCCGCGATCCTGGGCGGCATCCTGGGTTTTGAGCGTGAGCACAAGGGCAAGGCGGCTGGCGTGCGCACCCATATGCTGGTTGCGCTTGGTGCGGCGCTGTTCGTGCTGGTGCCGCAGATGTCCGGCAACCAGGCGGACGCCATGAGCCGTGTGGTTCAGGGGGTGATTGCGGGCATCGGCTTCCTTGGCGCCGGCACCATCCTCAAGGGCAAGGAAGATGAAGAGGGCCAGCATGTGAAGGGCCTGACTACGGCGGCCGGGTTGTGGATGACCGCCGCCATTGGTGTGGCGGCGGGGATGGGGCGTGAATCGACGGCAGTACTCAGTACACTGCTGGCCCTGGCGGTGTTCAGCATCATGCCGAGAATCGTCAGATTGTTGGAAAAGTGATCCTGAGTCATACCGCGGATCAGGTCACGATGTTGCTTTGGCGTACCTCACCAAACACCTTGAGCAAAAAGGGGTCTTTGCCCGGCGCATCGGCGATGACAATTACGCTGGTGTTGGCGCTGGGCGAGTGATGGATCTGCATTTCACCGATTACTTCTGGAAACCGATCGACCGGCCGCAGCGACGTGTTCAGCTGCCGCTGGATGCCGGACAGGTCCAGTTTATCTCCCGATTTGAAATTGCGGACCTCGCTGGGGGCCTCCAGGGTAGATTCACTGGTAGCGTTGAAACTGTAGGTTGCAGCGCGAGTGTCGGCAGGCGATGAGTCCTGCGTTTCAGGCGCCGCCGATTGGTCGAGCTTTTCGTCGCTCAGGGACGAAGCTGCATCCGTGAGGGCTTTGGACTTGGTCTCCATTGCAGAAAAATTTTTGCTCAGAGCACCCAGTTCTTCGAGCCAATTTTTGTGATGGTCAACGGTGTTCCAGATGTCGCCGTCGAACGCGGCGGTAATGATTTCCAGAAGTTTGAGCCTCATTTTATCGGCCGCTTCATTGATCACCTGGTGCTTGGCAGACTCCAGGTTTGAATCAATATTTTTTTTGTCGAGCTTGTCCCGGATCTCTCGAAGTGTGTCGCGGTTTTTTTTCGCGTTGGCGCCCCTCGACATTAATTTGACATTCTCTGGGGTCAATGTGGTGTTGAACTGCTCAGTGATTGCGCGAGATTTCGGCGAGCTTGGATTGCGTTGTATCTCCTTGATGGTGTCTGGGGTCAATGCCGTATTCAGGTCGTCCAACTTATTCTTCGCCTCTACCTCCGACATAGAAGGTGAGGTGTTGGACTTCGTCGTTGGCGACAGGGGGGTATGGGGTGAGCGGTCAGGCGCCTTAGGGGAGGAGGACCAGTTCGGGCCGGCCTTGAGCAACGTATTTATTCGCTCGGGCGTCAGCGCCTGTTGATTGGAGACGGGATTGGAGGATGTGGGTGTTGTGACTGGAGCAGTGGGCGTTGATGGGGAGGCGATAGTCGACATGGGTCTACTCGTGATAAATGGGCTAAAGGCCAGGTGAAAAAAAGGCTGAGCATTCACGCGAGATCAATATAAAAAGGAACAGTAAAACGAACATTCAGCCTTGACGTGGAACTTCGTAGGACTCCTCGTTTTTTTGTGTGCTCGAACACCAGGACGTCTAGGTGTTCGAGCAGGCCGTGTTCTTGCTCTGATGATTTAGACGATCACCGGAGGCAGGGTCGTCGGCGGCTCTTGCACGGGCGGTGGGTCGTTTTCCGGCGGCTCTCTCTCTGGAATGGGCGCCGGTTCACTGGGCGGCGTCGGTAGTGGCGGAGTGTCGATATTCGGATCTTCAGGTTCAGGTGGTATCGGGATATTCATCGGTGTGGCCTCCTTTGTGCTTTGCTCTAGCGGTGGACCGCTGCCTGGGGCAATTGATTCCCTGCCCAGCGGCGGCATATCCACCTGAACTTTTGCGGCGCGCCCAGGCTCGGACCTTATACGGCCACGCTCAGGGAAAGCGTCGCCGCCTTTGAATTCGGATCAAGCCAAGAGCGTCCACAGGGCGTAAGGGGAAGATGCTCGATGATTGCTGAAACACTGGCTCCAGAAGGCTCGATACTGCCGCTGTCGCAAGCGCTGTTGTTACCCAGGATCGCTATCGAAAGCACCATGCCGGTGATCGACAATGGTGAGTTCGCCGTCAAGGCTGTGGTCGGCCAGCGTGTCAATGTCACCAGCAAAGTGTTCGCTGATGGTCACGACAAGCTGGCGGTGCTGATCCGCTGGCGCGTGCTGGAGGAAGAAAGCTGGCACAGCGTGGTCATGACCGATGTCGGCAACGATGGCTGGGAAGGCGCGTTCACCGTAGCCCAACTCGGGCCGCATGAATACTGCATCGAGGCATGGATCGATACCTTCGCCAGCTTCTGCTATGAATTGCGCAAGAAACATGAGGCCGGGGTGCCGGTCAGCCTTGAATTGCAGGAAGGCCGCAGCCTGGTGTTGCAGGCTGCCGAGCGCAGTGACAACGAATTGCGCGACCGTTTGATGGTGTTGCACCACGAACTGTCGGGCCTGCTGGAAACCGAGCAGGTGGCGTTGTTCCTGCACGAAGACAGTGCACACCTGATGACCCAGGCCGATCATCGCGCGTATCTGAGCGTCAGCCCCGCCTACCCAATTGACGTAGAGCGTGAGGCGGCGCAGTTCGCCAGTTGGTATGAGCTGTTTCCCCGCTCGATCACCGATGATCCGGCCCGCCACGGTACATTCAACGACGTGCACTCGCGCTTGTCGATGATCCACGACATGGGTTTTGACGTGCTGTACTTCCCGCCGATCCATCCTATCGGCCGCAGCCACCGCAAGGGCAAGAACAACTCACTCACCGCAGGCCCCGATGATCCGGGCAGTCCGTATGCCATCGGCAGCGCGGAGGGCGGGCATGAGGCGATTCACCCGCAACTGGGCAGCCGTGAGGATTTCCGTCGCCTGGTCAAGGCCGCTGCCGACCACGGCCTGGAAATTGCCCTGGACTTCGCCATCCAGTGCTCCCAGGACCACCCATGGCTTGAACAGCACCCTGGCTGGTTCAACTGGCGCCCCGACGGCACGATTAAGTACGCCGAGAACCCGCCGAAAAAGTATCAGGACATCGTCAACGTCGATTTCTATGCGGCGGATGCGATTCCGGGCTTATGGACAGAACTGCGCGACATTGTGGTGGGCTGGGTGGAAGAGGGCGTGAAGACCTTTCGCGTCGACAACCCGCACACCAAGCCGCTGCCGTTCTGGCAATGGCTGATCAGCGACGTGCGTGCCAAGTACCCGGAGGTGATCTTCCTCGCCGAAGCTTTCACCACCCCGGCAATGATGGCGCGCCTGGGCAAGGTCGGCTATTCCCAGAGCTATACCTACTTTACGTGGCGCAACACCAAGGCTGAACTGAGCGAGTACCTCACTCAACTGAACCAATCGCCCTGGCGTGAGTGCTACCGCCCGAACTTCTTCGTCAATACGCCGGACATCAACCCGGGTTTCCTGCATGACTCCGGCCGCGCAGGCTTCCTGATCCGCGCTGCGCTGGCCACGATGGGCTCGGGCCTGTGGGGGATGTATTCAGGCTTTGAGTTGTGTGAGTCGGCGCCCGTGCCAGGCAAAGAAGAATACCTCGACTCCGAGAAGTACGAGATCCGCCCCCGCGACTTTACCGCCCCCGGCAACATCATCGCCGAGATCGCCCAGCTCAACCGCATCCGCCGCCAGAACCCGGCGTTGCACACGCACCTGGGGCTCAAGCTCTACAACGCCTGGAACGACAACATCCTGTACTTCGGCAAGCGCAGCGAGGACGGCAGCAATTTCATTCTGGTCGCCGTCAACCTCGACCCGCACAACGCCCAGGAAGCCCACTTTGAATTGCCGCTGTGGGAGATGGGCTTGCCCGACGATGCCCAGACCCAGGGCGAAGACTTGATGAACGGCCATCGCTGGACCTGGTACGGCAAGACCCAATGGACCCGGCTGGAGCCGCAGATGCCGTTCGGGATATGGCGCATCAGCACCCCCTGAGTGCTCGTTCCCACGCTCTGCGTGGGAACGCCTCACTTCGCTCTGCGTGGGAATGCCTCACTGGACGCTCTGCGTCGCGCTTGGGACGCGGAGCGTCCGGGGCTGCATTCCCACGCGGAGCCTGGGAACGATCCTCGAGAACTTTGTATTTTCAGGAGTTTGCAATGGCCAAGAAACCCAAGGCAGCCACCTTCATCAAAGACCCGCTCTGGTACAAAGACGCGGTGATCTACCAGGTACACGTCAAATCCTATTTCGACTCCAACAACGACGGCATTGGTGACTTTGCCGGGCTGATCGCCAAACTCGACTACATCGCTGACCTGGGCGTGAACACCATCTGGCTGCTGCCGTTCTACCCGTCTCCCCGCCGTGATGACGGCTACGACATTGCCGAATACCGCGGCGTGCACAGCGACTACGGGACGATGGCCGACGCCAAGCGCTTTATTGCCCAAGCCCATCAACGCGGGCTGCGCGTGATCACAGAGCTTGTGATCAACCACACCTCCGACCAGCACCCCTGGTTCCAGCGTGCGCGCAAGGCCAAGCCGGGCTCGGCCGCACGGGACTTCTACGTGTGGTCGGACGATGACCAGAAATACGACGGCACGCGCATTATTTTCCTGGACACCGAAAAGTCCAACTGGACCTGGGACCCGGTGGCCGGCCAGTACTTCTGGCACCGTTTTTACTCGCACCAACCGGACCTCAACTTCGATAACCCGCAGGTCATGAAAGCGGTGCTGTCGGTGATGCGCTATTGGCTCGACCTGGGCATCGACGGCCTGCGCCTGGACGCCATTCCCTATCTGATCGAACGGGACGGCACCAACAACGAAAACCTGGCGGAAACCCACAACGTCCTCAAGCAGATCCGCGCCGAGATCGATGCCCATTATCCCGACCGCATGCTGCTGGCCGAAGCCAACCAATGGCCGGAAGACACGCAGCTGTACTTTGGGGATAGAAAGGGTGATGACGGCGATGAATGCCACATGGCCTTTCACTTTCCACTGATGCCGCGCATGTACATGGCGTTGGCCCAGGAAGATCGCTTCCCCATTACCGACATTCTGCGCCAGACCCCGGAGATTCCCGCCAACTGCCAGTGGGCAATTTTCCTGCGCAACCATGATGAGCTGACCCTGGAAATGGTCACCGACAAAGAGCGCGACTACCTGTGGAACTACTACGCCGCAGACCGCCGCGCCCGCATCAACCTGGGCATTCGGCGACGCCTGGCGCCGCTGGTGGAGCGCGATCGTCGGCGGGTGGAATTGCTCAACAGCCTGTTGCTGTCGATGCCGGGCACGCCGACCCTGTACTACGGCGATGAAATCGGCATGGGCGACAACATCTACCTGGGCGACCGTGACGGCGTGCGCACGCCCATGCAATGGTCCATCGACCGCAATGGCGGGTTTTCCCGTGCCGACCCGGCCAGCCTGGTGTTGCCGCCGATCATGGACCCGCAATACGGCTACCAGTCGGTCAACGTCGAGACCCAGGCCCAGGACCCGCATTCATTGCTCAACTGGACCCGGCGCATGCTCGCAGTGCGCAAGCAGTCCAAGGCGTTTGGTCGTGGCAGCTTGAAAATGCTCTCGCCGACTAACCGGCGCATCCTGGCTTACACCCGTGAATACACCGGTGAAGACGGCCACACCGAGATCATCCTGTGCGTGGCCAACGTGTCGCGCAGCGCCCAGGCGGCGGAGCTGGACCTGTCGGCCTTTGCCGGCATGGTGCCGGTGGAGATGCTTGGCGGTAATGCCTTCCCGCCAATCGGCCAGCTGAATTTCCTGCTGACCCTGGCGCCCTATGGTTTCTATTGGTTCGTGCTGGCAGCGGAAAACCAGATGCCCAGCTGGCATGTGGAACCGGCGCAAAGCATGCCCGACTTCACCACTTTGGTACTGAAAAAACGCATGGAAGAGCTACTCGAAGAACCTTGCCGCACCAGCCTGGAACATACGTCACTGCCCGCCTGGCTGCCCAAGCGGCGCTGGTTTGCCGGCAAAGATACGGCAATCGACACGGTGCACATCGCATATGGCGTGCGTTTTGGCGACCCGCAGCATCCGGTGTTGCTCAGTGAGATCGAAGTGACCAGTGCCGGCCAGGTCAGCCGCTACCAACTGCCCTTGGGCTTCCTTGGCGAAGACCAGTTCACCAGCGCCTTGCCCCAGCAATTGGCGTTGGCCCGAGTGCGACGCACCCGCCAGGTAGGTTTGGTGACCGATGCCTTCAGCCTTGAGCATTTTATCCTTGAGGTGATCCAGGCCATGCAGGCCGGCACCGTGCTCAATACCCCTGACGGCGATCTGCGATTCGAGGCCACTCATCACTTGGCCGCATTGCAACTGACCCGTGAATCGCCGGTGCGTTACTTGTCCGCCGAGCAGTCCAACAGCTCGGTGGTGGTCGGTGAGAGTCTGGTGCTCAAGCTGATTCGCAAAGTCAGCGCCGGCGTGCACCCGGAGCTGGAAATGAGTGCGTACCTGACCGCCGCTGGCTACCCGAACATCTCGCCGCTGCTGGGCTTTATGAGCCGCCAGGACGGGCAGGGACAGGACAACTTGCTGATGATTGCCCAGGGTTACTTGAGCAATCAGGGCGATGCCTGGAGCTGGACCCAGAACAACCTGGAGCGGGCGATCCGCGATGAGCTGGCCGACGCGATCTCTGAACAGGAACAGCATTACAACGCCCTCGGGGAACTGGCAGATTTTGCCGGTTTGCTCGGTCAGCGCCTGGGTGAAATGCACCTGGTGCTGGGTGCGCCAACGGCCGACAAGGCCTTCAAACCCGAACCCACCACAATCAAAGACACCCAAGCCTGGGCCAAGGATGTCGGCGCCCAGATCGACCGTGCCTTGCAGTTGCTCAAGCTTAATCAAAGCCAGTTGAACCCCGCCGACCAGGCGTTGGTCAGTGAATTACTGGCGCAGAAAAAAGCCATCGCGGCGCATGTCCAGGCGTTGGCCAAAGCCACGGCGGGCGGATTGCGCATTCGCGTCCACGGTGACTTGCACCTGGGCCAGGTATTGGTGGTCAAGGGCGATGCCTACTTGATCGACTTCGAGGGCGAACCGGCGCGACCGCTGCATGAGCGGCGCGGCAAACACAGCCCTTATAAAGATGTGAGCGGTGTGCTGCGTTCCTTTGATTATGCCGCGGCCATGGCGCTGAATGTACAAGGGGTGGATCACACGCCAGAAGCGAACGCTGCGCGCAAACGCGTGACCGACCGCTACCTGAATGAAGCCCGCGTAGCATTTACCCAGGCTTACCAGGCCGCTGCGTCTACACTGGCGCATGACTGGCAGGATGCCAACGGCCAAGACGCAGCGCTGACCTTGTTCAGCTTGGAAAAGGCGGCGTACGAAGTGGCCTACGAAGCAGAAAACCGCCCGACTTGGCTGCCGGTGCCCCTGCAAGGGCTGCACGGCTTGTTGAGCGGGCTGACACCTATATCTAAACCTGTACGCGGTGGGGAGACGTCATGAGTTTTACACAGAGAGAACCGCTGCAGCCCAAGTTGACTGCATTGCCGGCGTCCAAGGACGTCGATGCGCTGGTGCGCGCCGAGCACCCCGATCCCTTTTCGATCCTGGGGCCCCATGATGACGAGCAGGGCGGCCAGTTTATCCGTGCGTTCCTGCCCGAGGCCCTGAGTGTCCAGGTACTGGCGCGTGACACAGGTGAGCCGTTTGGCAGCCTCGATGCCACCCAGGTGCCAGGCCTGTTTATTGGGCACTTCAGCACTCGCCAGCCCTACCTGCTGAAAATCCAGTGGGCCGGCGGTGAGCAGATCACCGAAGACCCCTACAGCTTCAGCCAATTGCTGCTGGGGGAAATGGACCTGTACCTGTTTGCCGAAGGCAATCACCGTGACCTGGGCAACTGCCTGGGGGCTCAGGTGGTCAGCGTCGATGGCGTGCAAGGCGTGCGCTTTGCCGTGTGGGCGCCGAACGCTCGGCGGGTTTCGGTGGTGGGCGACTTCAATATCTGGGACGGGCGCCGCCACCCGATGCGCCTGCGTCATCCATCGGGGGTGTGGGAAATCTTTATCCCGCGCCTGCAACCGGGCGCGGCCTACAAGTATGAAATTCTCGGTGCCCACGGCATTCTGCCGCTCAAGGCCGACCCTGTGGCGCTGGCCACCCAACTACCGCCGGACACCGCCTCGAAGGTCGCCGCACCTTTGCAGGTGGATTGGCAGGACCATGAGTGGATGCAATCGCGGGGAGACAAGCAGAAAGCCACCGCGCCGTTGTCGATCTACGAGCTGCATGTGGGGTCCTGGCAGTGCGAGCTGGACGAGGCCGGTGAAGTGGCTCGGCAATATGGCTGGCGCGAATTGGCCGAGCGGCTGATTCCTTACGTTCAACAATTGGGCTTCACCCATATCGAACTGATGCCGATCATGGAGCACCCCTTTGGTGGCTCGTGGGGTTATCAAGCGTTATCCCAGTTTGCCCCCAGCGCGCGCTTTGGCTCGCCGGAAGACTTCGCCTGGTTCGTCAATGCCTGCCATCAGGCCGATATCGGCGTGATCCTTGATTGGGTGCCAGCGCATTTCCCCACCGATACCCACGGCCTGGCGCAATTTGACGGTACCGCGCTGTACGAATACGCCAACCCGCTGGAAGGTTTTCACCAGGACTGGGACACGCTGATCTACAACCTGGGCCGCACCGAGGTCCACGGTTTCATGCTCGCGTCGGCCTTGCACTGGCTCAAGCATTTCCACGTGGACGGCCTGCGTGTGGACGCAGTGGCCTCCATGCTGTATCGCGATTATTCGCGCAAGGCCGGTGAATGGGTGCCCAACCGTCATGGCGGCCGCGAGAACCTGGAAGCCATCGATTTCTTGCGGCACCTGAACGACGTGGTTGCCCTTGAAGCGCCGGGCGCGTTGGTAATTGCCGAGGAGTCCACGGCCTGGCCCGGCGTCAGCCAGCCGACCCAACAGGGAGGCCTGGGCTTCAACTACAAATGGAACATGGGCTGGATGCACGACTCCCTGCATTACATCCAGCAAGACCCGGTGTACCGCGCCCATCATCACAACGAGCTGAGTTTCGGGCTGGTGTACGCCTGGTCGGAGCGCTTTATCCTGCCGATTTCCCATGATGAGGTGGTGCACGGCAAGCACTCGCTGATCGACAAGATGCCCGGCGACCGCTGGCAGAAATTTGCCAACCTGCGCGCCTACCTCAGTTTCATGTGGATGCACCCCGGCAAGAAGCTGCTGTTCATGGGCTGCGAATTTGGCCAATGGCGCGAGTGGAACCACGACCAGCAACTGGATTGGTATTTGCTGCAATACCCCGAGCACCGTGGGGTGCAGAAGCTGGTTGGCGACCTGAACCGCCTGTACCGCGAAGAACCGGCGTTGCACGAACAGGACGATGCGCCCCAGGGCTTCCAATGGCTGATCGGTGATGACGCGATCAACAGCGTCTACGCCTGGCTGCGCTGGAGCAAGGGTGGCAAGCCGGTGTTGGTGGTTGCCAACTTCACCCCGGTGCCCCGTGAAGGCTACGCAGTCGGTGTGCCGTTTGGTGGGCGTTGGAGTGAGGTGATCAACAGTGATGCCGATACCTACGCCGGCTCCAATTACGGGAATGGCGGAGCCGTGTTTACCCAGGATGAGCCGCGCCATGGGCAACCGGTGTCGTTGTCGTTGAACCTGCCGCCCCTGGGCGTGCTGATTTTGCGACCTCAAGAGCCTGAAACGCTCTAGCGCGGCGTATGCCGCTGTTCGGCTTGCTGGCAAGGTGCCACAATGGCGCCTTTGCCGTCGCCGGTCAAACAGGCCAACCCCATGAATAGCCTCGGGCAGGACCAGGGTCACTCCATCGAAGAGCAGGTGCGAACCGACCGTTTGCACCAGCTGTTTCGTCAATCATTCTCGGCGATCTTCGGCAGCTACCTGGGCGCCGTCATGCTCTGCTGGCTGTGCTGGGATCGGTTCGATCATCAGGTCATCCTGGTGTGGTTGGTACTGTTGGCGGGCTCGTCATTGGTGCGCCTGCATCTGTTCGTGCAATGGTTTCGCTGCCCTGACGCGGCGCGCACGCCCGCCCGTTGGGAACGCCGCTACTGGGTCACGCTGATGCTGTCGGCGGGTATCTGGGGCGGCGGGGCGCTGGCGGTGATGCCGGTCGATGACCGCTTATCCCAGGTGCTGGTGATGCTGTTTACCGTGGGCATGTCGGTCAGCGCGGTGTCCTGTTATTCAGCCTATCGCTACATGACGCTGGGCTCGATGGCGCTGGTGTTGCTTCCCTGTACGGTATGGATGCTGTTTCAGCCTTCGCCGATGCAGGTCGGCGTGGCGTTGGCGGTGCTGGTGTTTGCTTCGTTTGTGGCCGGTGCCACGCGCAAACTCTCCGATGCCCTGGAAAAAGCCTTTCGCCTGACGAGGCAAATGGAACGCGCTCATCATATTTCCACCCGCGCCGCTCAGACCGATGAACTGACCGGGCTGATGAACCGTCGGGCGTTCTACGAACAGGCTCAGTTGCTGTATGCCCAGTGCCTTCGCGAGCAGCAGCCGTTGTGTGCATTGATGATGGACATGGACCACTTCAAAGCCATCAATGACACCTACGGCCACCAGGCCGGCGACCAGGTGTTGCGTCAGATTGGCGCGGTGATCAGCGCGTCCTTTCGCCAGACCGATATCTACGGTCGCCTGGGGGGCGAGGAGTTTGCAGTGCTGCTGCCCAATACCTCATTGGAGACCGCACGCAGCATTGCCGAGCAGTTGCTCCAGACGATTTATCACTTGCCCGCCGACCCGGTACAAGGGGTGAGCGCAAGCTTGGGCGTGGCATCGACCCACGCTCAGCCTCTGGATTTGAACGGCTTGATGAACAGTGCCGACAAGGCCCTGTACCAGGCCAAGGCATCGGGCCGCAATCAGGTGGCGGTTGTCGACTGATCCTTGCTCATCGCCTTTGCCAGCACTCGCGCAACCTGGTCGGCGGAGTAGGGCTTGGCGAGGAACTCAAAGCCTTCATAGCCGCTGTCCGCCAGTTCCTCGCTGTAGCCGGAGACGAGTACCACGGGCAGGTCCGGGCGGCGCTGGCGCAGTAGCTTGGCCATGGCCACGCCGGTCATGCCGGGCATCACCACGTCGGAGAAAATCGCATCGAACCCCTGGACGTCTGTGCCGGCGAGGTTCAGCGCCTGTTCGGCATTAGTCGCCCACGTGGTCTGGTAACCCAGGTCCTTGAGGATCTGGCTGGCGAAGCGTCCTACCTCAAGGTTGTCCTCGACGATCAGCACGTGCTGATGAGCAGCCTCTTGCGGCGCTGGCAAGTCTGTATGCGGGTCTTGATCCGGCGCCGCTTCGCCTTCGACCTGCGGCAGGTACAAGGTAAACACCGTACCCTGGCCAAGGGTGCTGGCCACATCGATATTGCCGCCTGACTGCTTGGCAAAGCCGAATACCTGCGACAGGCCAAGGCCCGTGCCTTTGCCCACGGCCTTGGTGGTGAAGAACGGCTCGAAGATGCGTTCGAAGGTATCGCTGGGAATCCCGGTGCCGGTATCGGCCAGGGAAATGGCGATGTAGGGCATGCACGACTCGGCATCCCCGCGAATACGTGGCAGCGTTTGCTCGCTGGCGACTTTGAGGGTCAGGGTACCCTGGCCGTCCATCGCATCGCGGGCGTTGAGGGCGATGTTGATCAGCGCGGTTTCGAACTGGCTTGGGTCGATGCGTGCATAGCAGGGCCGATCGGGCAATTGCACCTGCACATGAATGCGTGCGCCGGTGACGCTTTCGAGCATCTCGCCGATGTTCTGCACGCGCTGGCCGACATCGAACACCTGCGGGTTCAATGGTTGGCGACGGGCAAAAGCGAGCAGTTGGCTGGTGAGCTTGCTGGCCCGCTCCACCGTGTCGGATACCGCGCACATATAACGTTGCCGACGCTCTTCGGACAGGCCCGGTTGGCGCAGGAAATCCACGGATGAGCGGATAATGGTCAGCAGGTTATTGAAGTCATGGGCGACGCCACCGGTCAGTTGGCCGATGGCCTCAAGTTTTTGTGACTGGCGCAGTGCAGCTTCGGCTTCGGCCAGCGCACGGGTACGCTCATTCACGCGCTGCTCCAGGCTGGCATTGAGTTCCGCATAGTCGGCCAGGCCCTTACGCACGGCGGCGTCGGCACGCACGCGCTCGATATGCGCCCATGAACGTTCGGTGACTTCGCCCAACAGCGCGATGTCGTAGGACGACCAAAAACGCGGCACTTTGTCGTGTACGGCCATCAGTGCGGTGAGCCGCCCGTCTTTGATCAAGGGCATGCAAATGGTGGCCGTCACACCGAGTGCCTGGAAGCTCGCGGCGTCATGGGGCGGCAGCTCGATCAGATTATTGCGTATCACCAGTGGCTCGCCGGCACGCAGGCAGTTGACCGCGCATTCGCCAAACGCCGCCAGGCTGTAATGGCCGATGATGCTCGGCGAGCCTTGCGCCGACCAGTCGCCTCGAATGGTAAAGCCATCTTCATCCTCGTCCATGTCGGCGTAGGCACAGATGGACACCTGCAGATGTTCGGCCAGCAGGCGAGTCGTAGACGTCAGGATGGTTTCGGCGTCGGTAGCGTTGGTCACGCTATTGCTAATGGCGTCCAGCACTTCAAGACGACGGGCGAGGAACACCGTGGCAGTGGTTTCGGTCACCGTGTCGAGCAAACCGACCACTACACCTTGGGCATTGCGAATCGGGCTGTAGCAGAAGGTGAAATAGGCTTGTTCCGGCGCTTCGTTGCGTTGGATCAACAGCGGGAAGTTTTCGATATAGGTGGCGTGCCCATCGAACGCGGCGTCGGCGATAGGGCTGATATCGTCCCACACCTCGTGCCAGATCTCGTTGAACGGGCGGCCCAAGGCGTCGGGTTTGCTACCCAGGATCGGCGTGAACGCGTCGTTGTAGAGGGTAATCAACTGAGGCCCCCAGACGATGGCCTGGGGGAAACTCGACGCGAAGCACAGCGCAACGGTTGTCTTCAACACATCGGGCCAGTGTTCAAGTGGCCCCAGGGGCGTACTGGCCCAATCGTGCTGACGAACCCGCTCTGCCATTTCGCTGCTGCCTTGCAGCCAATTCATCATGGGGTTCACACCTTGGTTGCTACGTACTGTTTAGCTTTGAAGAGTCATACCGACTAGCAACAGACCGGAATGACCGCATTCAGTTCAGCGCGATTATCTCCCTGATAGCACTTTGATTTCACTGTCTATTTGCACGCCGTCATTATTGGCCGGTTGGGCCGGCGCCCAACCTTATTGCGTGCCGAATAAGCCCGTCCAATAGATGCCCGCGTCACTCTTGGGGTCCATGGCGTAGGCAGCACCCAATTCGCGAAACTGCGGGTTCATCAGGTTGGCGCAGTGGCCGGGGCTGGCGAGCCAACCGTCGACGACCTTGCGCGGCGTGTCGAGGCCGGCGGCGATGTTTTCGCCGATATTCTTCGCGATATACCCCGCCAACTCGGCGCGGTCACCCGGCGTGCGGCCGTCGGGGTCCAGGTGGTCGAAGAAATTGCCGTTGGCCATGTTGCGGGTATGGCTGTTGGCTGCGCCGGCCAGGGTGTCGTTCCACGACAGGGGCGCCGTAGCGTTGAACGCCTGGGTGCCACACTGGCGCGGCTCGGCACGGGCGGTGTTGATCAGGTCGAGCAGTTTTCTGCCTTCGGTCTGCCAATCGCCCAGGCCGCTGGTCACCAACGGGCGAGCCAGCACGATGCGCCAGTCCTGGCCGCTGTTGCTGACGCCGATGTCGACAAATTGCGGGTCGAGCACTACGCGGCAAAAGCTTTCGCGCACCGCTTTCATCGCGGCCTCGGCATCCTTGGGCCCGGACAGGCTGATGGCCTGCACATTCACCATCGGGTAGGCAGCGCGCGCCAGCGACTGCTGCAAATCGCCGACATTGGAGGCCGGCAACACCAGCCGCGTGTCGCTGGTCAGCGGCGGAAGCTCCTGGGAACCCTGGTCACCGCAGCGTTGCACCTGGCTGCGGTATTGGTTGATCTGTTGGACTAACTGACTTTCTTCATTCGCCATCGCGCTGGCGCAGAACACCGTAGTGGCGGCCAGCGTCGTAAGACCCATCATCAATGACAGAACGCGCATGGACGTTACCCTTGAGCTTGAAAGTGCCCATGATGCGCGATCCAGGTGCATCCATGCACCCGTTGCTCCGAACTTTTTTTGCTCAGTTCTTGAATGTCGAGTGTTTCGCGCCCTGATCGCAGAGGGCAAACACCACCACCAACAAGGCAGAAATCGCGAGGATCACCACCACGCCATCGGTGGAGTGGGTGGCCGAGGCCGCTACCATCGACAGCGCGCCCAGCGGTGCCAGGCCACCGGCAATGGCGGTGCCGATCTCCCGCCCGGTGCCAAAGCCCGATGAGCGCGTTTGCGTCGGGAACTGCCGGCTCAGGAACGAACCCTGGGGGGCGAACATCATCGGCGCGAGGATTCCGGTGCCCACCCCGATGGCGAGGTAAATCATCAGGCTTTCACCACTGTTGAGCAGGGCCAGGAACGGGTAGGCGAACAACAGCGAGCACAGCCCGCCGAGCATCAACACGGTCTTGCTGCTCCACTTGTCACACAGCCAGCCGAAGCAGGGCACGGCGACGATGGCCACCAGGCTGGCGATGGTCACCGACAGCGAGGTGACATGCACGTCCACGCCTTTGAATTGGGTCAGGTACGCCAGGGAGAAGGTCTTGAAGATGTAGCTCAGGGCGTTGTAGCCAATCGCGACAAAAAACACCACGGCGAGGCCCTTGAGGTCATTCTTGAACAAGGCTTTGAGAGGCGATGGCTTGGCCTTGGCTTTTTCTGTGCTCAGCGCTTCGAACTGTGGGGTCTCCGGAATGCTGTTGCGCACCCACAGGCCGACGCCTACCAGCACGATGCTGCAGATAAACGGAATGCGCCAGCCGCCGGCCAGCAGGAACTCGTTGCCGTTGATGGTCAGCAGGTAAATAGTCAGTGAGGACAGCAACAGGCCCAGGTTCAGGCCCAGTGCCGGCCAGGCGCCCTGGCTGCCACGCTTGCCTTGGGAGGCATGCTCGTAGGAGGTGACTGCCGCGCCCGACAACTCGGCACCTGCGCCCAGGCCCTGGATGATGCGGATAAACACCAGCAGGATCGGGGCCCAGATGCCGATGGAGGCGTAGCTGGGGATCAAGCCGATCAAGGTGGTGCACACGCCCATCAGGCAGAAGGTCAGCACCAGCACTTGCTTGCGCCCGAACTTGTCGCCCAGGTAGCCAAACAGGATGCCGCCGAAGGGGCGGGCGATAAAGCCGATGGCAAAGGTCGAAAAGGCCATCAGGGTGGCGGTCTTCGGGTCGCTGTTATCGAAGAAGATCTTCGAAAACACAATCGCCGCCATGGTGGCGTACAGGTAAAAGTCATACCACTCCAGCATCGAGCCGAAGATGGTGGCGGCGGCTACTTTGCGTAGGCGCTTGCGGGTTTGTTCGGGCGTTTCGGTACCGGGAATGGAGGCGGATGCCGACATGCTGGACTTCCTTCTGGGTCTTTGTAGTTATTGTTGGGTGAGCGGGCGGTGCGGTCTTACTGGGGGTGGAACAGGCGGTCGGCGATCATCGCGCCGATGGGCATGGCTGAGGTGGCGGCCGGTGAGGGCGCATTGCACACATGCAGCATTCGTGAGGTTTGGGCGAACAGAAAGTCGTGCACCAGGCTGCCGTCGCGCATTACCGCCTGGGCACGGATGCCGGCCTCGTAGGGCAGCAGGTCATCGAGGGTCAGGGACGGGCAGTACTTGCGGCACTGCTCCAGGTAGCCGGACTTGAACAACGAGTTCTTCATCTCGGTGGTGCCGGAGCCGAGGTTTTGCCACAGGGTTTTCCAGAAACCGGGGAAGCTGGCGTACTGCGCCACGTCGCGCCAGTTCACCGAAAACTTGCGGTAGTTCTCGCGGCCCAGGCCCAGCACGGCATTCGGGCCGACGGTGACGCTGCCGTCGATCATGCGGGTCAGGTGCACGCCGAGGAAGGGCAGCTCCGGGTCAGGGATCGGGTAGATCAGATGGTTGACGATGTTGTTCTTGGCGGCGGGCAGGCGGAAGTACTCGCCCCGAAACGGGATGATCTGATGGTCGATACGGATGCCGGCCAGGCGGGCCAGGCGGTCTGACTGCAAGCCGGCGCACACCACCAAGTGGCGGGCCTGCCAGGTCTCGCCCTCGGTGTTGACGGTGACCGTATCGGTGTTTTCGTGGATGGCAGTGACGGTGCGTTCCAGGCAGATCTGCCCACCGCTGCGACGAATCACCTGGGCCATGGTCTCGCACACCTGGCGGTAATCGACAATCCCGGTGGCATCGAGAAACAAGCCGCCGAGGCCGACGATGTTCGGTTCACGCTGGCGCAGTTGTTCGGCATTCAAGCGCTCGACCTGCATGCCGTTGAGCTGGGCACGGGCGTACAGCGCTTCCATGCGTTGCATTTCAAGCGGACTTGAGGCCACCAGCAGCTTGCCGCACACCTCGAATTTGATCCCGTGTTCGCGGCAGAACTGCTTGGTGGCTTCGGCGCCGCGCTTGCACAAATCGGCCTTGAGGCTGCCGGGTGCATAGTAGATGCCGGCATGGATCACGCCGCTGTTGTGGCCGGTCTGGTGCTTGGCCAGCACCGACTCTTTTTCCAGGATCACCAGCGACGCGCCAGGTTGGCGCTTGAGCAGCTCCATGGCGGTGGCCAGGCCGACGATGCCGCCGCCGATAATGCAAAAGTCATGAATCATTGCAGAAGTACCTAGGTTGTACATTTCAGTCTGCTTATCAGGTTGTCAGACTAATGTTTTTGTTAAAAAAATGGCGTGTCCGCGGACACGCTGCAAACAAGGTGGATCAGTTCGTGGTCGGTAATTCCAGTTGCAGGCGTCGCGCTGCGGCACGCAGGTGCGCCTCGGCACTGGCGGCGGCGCGTTGGGCGTCGCCGTCGGCAATGGCCTGGTAGAGCTGTTGATGTTCCTGGGTGGCATCGGCCGAACCGGTGGCAAAGCGCGACGCCGAGTTCTCCCACGCGGTTTTACGCGCACTGGCCAACTGGCTCCTGAGGAAGTCATGGAAGGCCACGAAGTAGTCATTCTTGCTGGCGTCGGCAATGGCACGGTGGAATTCCACATCGGCCAGGGCTGCGGCTTCAAAGTCGTTGCGGTTGTCCTGCATGGCCTGCAACGCGCTTTTCATGCGCTGCAGGTCGGCGCTGTCGCGGCGCTGGGCAGCAATCGAAGCGGCCTGGGTTTCGATCCACAGGCGCACTTCGAACATCTGCGCCAGGTCAGGTCGTCGCCCGTTGGGCTGCGGAAACCGAAACACCGTGCCCGCAGGGGTCTGCGAAATAAACGAGCCCAGGCCACGGCGGGCGGTGAGCACACCGTCGGCCTTGAGCTGGGCAATGGCTTCACGCACCACGGAACGGCTGACGTTGAGTTGTTCGGCCAGTTGCTGTTCGGTCGGCAGGCGCGACTCCGGGGCCAGTTGGCCGGATTCGATTTCTGCGCGAATGGCGCTGACAACCCGTACGACAAGCGAATCGGGGCGCTGGAGCTCAAGCATGGGAAAACCTTGGTGATCAGGTTGTCAGACAATAGTCGTTACGATTTTAGCTTGTCAATATTTGTCTGCTTCGCGCTGGCCAGGGAATGCCCACGTCTCCAGGCGATCAGCACCGCCAGTAACAGCAAACCTACCGCCATGGCGAAGGTGGCGTGCAGGCCGGCTGCCACCGCCTGGGGCGCGGCGAGGCTGACATCCGGGGTGGCGCGGGCGAACACCGCGCCGAGGGCCGAGGCGCCGAAAATCAGGCCCAGGTTCCGTGACAGATTCAGCAGGCCGGACACTGTGCCTCGGCGTGTCGCCTGTATATCGCTCATCACCGCCGTGTTGTTGGCCGCCTGGAACAGGCTGTAGCCGGCCGTCAACACGATCAGGCCCGCGAGATAAACGCCAAGCCCGGACGCCTGCGATAGCAACAGGGCCCCGCACAGCATCACGCTTAGCCCCACGAGGGTCAGGCGTTGGCTGCCAAGGTGATCGGTCAGGTAACCCGCCGGTACACCGGTCACCGCCGCGACCGTTGGCCCGACGGCCATGGCCAAGCCCATCCAGGCGGGATCGAGGCCCAGGCCACGTGACAGGTAGAACGGCCCCACCACGAACGTGGCCATGATCACCGCCGACACCAGGGCACTCATGGCCAGGCCGGCGCGCAACGGCGCATCGCGCAGGGGCGCCCAGAGTGTATCGCCTGGCCAAGCGTCGCGGCGGTGAGCATCTACCGGCAAATAACGGTAGGCGAAGGCGGCAGCCACACCCGCCAAGGGCAGGCCGATCAAAAACAGCGCGCGCCAGCTCCACAGGCTGAGCAATACCCCGCCGACACTCGGCCCCATGGCCGTGCCGAGTGCCGACAGGGTGCCCAGCAGGCCCATGACTCGGCCGGTATTCTCTTTCGTGACAGTGTCACCCACCATGCCCAGGGTCATCGCCATCATGATCGCCGCGCCCAGGCCCTGGAATGCCCGTGCGCCGATCAGCCAGGGCAGGGTTGGCGCGGCGGCACACCCGGCGCAGGCCAGGGCAAACACCAGCAACCCGGCCAGCAGCAAGCGCCGGCGCCCCAGACGGTCGCCCAGGCGCCCGGCGCTGACAATCACGGCGGTGATGGCCAGCAGGTAGGCGAGCACCACCCACTGCACGGCCTGAAACGAGGCACCGAAGGCGTGCGCCAGGCTGGGCAGGCCGACATTGGCGATGCTGGTGCCCAGGGCGGCCAGCAACATGGACAGCGACAAGGCGACCAGGCCGCCGCGTGTGGAGGTTTGCATGCGCGTTTCCTTGAGTGAATGCACCTGTCACAAATCTACGGCGTCGCCTAACATGGCGGAAGACGCATGGCTTGCAGGTTATAGCTGCACCCAACGCCTGATCAGGAGCCCGCATGCCCGACCTCAATTTACTCATCACCCTCGACGTGTTGCTTGCCGAAGGCAGCGTCGCTCGCGCCGCCCAGCGCCTGCGCCTGAGCCCTTCGGCCATGAGCCGGGCCCTGGCGCGTTTGCGTGCGGCCACGGGCGATCCGCTACTGGTACGTGCCGGGCGCGGCCTGGTGCCGACGCCCCGGGCGTTGCAATTGCGCGAACAGGTTAGCCAACTGGTGCAGGACGCCCATGCGGTATTGCGCCCGGCGCACACCCTGGACTTGGGTGAGGTGGTGCGTACCTTCACCCTGCGCACCAGTGAGGAGTTCGTCGAACGCTTCGGCCCTGCATTGCTCGCGCGTATCGCCCAGGAGGCTCCAGGGGTGCGCTTGCGTTTCGTGCACAAGAGCGACAAGCACAGTGCGCTGCTGCGCGACGGTGGCGTCGACCTGGAAACCGGTGTGGTCGATGTCGGCGCCAGCCCGGAGGTGCTGACCCAGGCGCTGTTCCGTGATCGCCTGGTGGGCGTGGTGCGCGAGGGCCATGCTCTGAGCCGCGGCCCCTTGAGCGCAGCGCGTTTCGCCCAGGGACAACATGTCTACGTGTCGCGGCGCGGCCAGGACCGTGGCCAGATCGATGAGGCCCTTGAGGCGCAAGGTCTGGTTCGGCAGGTCAGCATCGTGGTCGCCGGTTTCAACACGGCCATCGCCCTGGCGCGTGATACCGACCTGATCGCCAGCGTGCCTGAGCGCTATATCACAGTGCCGCCTCGAGGCTTGTATTGCTTTGAGCTACCGGTGACATTGCCGCCATTTACCGTGGCGATGCTGTGGCACCCGCGACAGGACGCCGACCTGGCCCATCGCTGGCTGCGCGCGTGTTTGCGCGAGGTGTGCGGGCCATGAGCGGCGCGCAACAGGTACAATCGCCGCTGCCTTGACGCGAAACCCCAGGAATTTGCATGTTCAGCCTTACCCGCTACACCACGCCGTGCCCCGAACCGGTCAACAGCCAGATCCTGCAGATGGTGGTGGACAACCTCACCGATATCAGCAGCGTAGCGCTGGCACCGAGCAACCTGCTCTACAACATCTACCAGTACGCCATCGGGTTTGAGGTACACCTGTACCTTGAGGCGTTGAATGGCGAAAAGGGCATCGCCGTCGAGTTGGTCGTGGCGATGGAAGACGAGACGGTGGTGGGCTTTTGCCTGTACCTGCCGGTGAAGGATGACCCGAACGCGTGTGGCATCGCGTTTATGGCGGTGCAGGCCGGCTTTCGTCGCCAGGGTGTGGCACGCAGCATGCTGGACGAGGTGTTGGCGCGTTATCCCCACGCCGAACTGGCCTGTGCGGTAGAGAAGGTTGCGGTGTTCGAAGCCATGGGTTTCCAGGTACGCGGTGCGCGTGGCACCCAGGTCGTGATGAACACCCGCAACTACGGCACCGATGGGCTGATGGGCGTGTTGGATGTGGCTTCAATCTACAGCTCGCTGGAAGTGCGGCAGATCCACACCTACCTGCTGCAAAAACACGGCAAGCGCGCCATGGTCGATGCGGAGAAACAGCGTGATCGGCACCTGGACCAGTTGACGCGCAAGGCGCAACTGTTCGTCCAGGGCCGTCTGCCTACGGCCTGACGCGCATGACCATCCCGAGGATAGTCTCCAGCAGTTCCTGCTGAGCTTCCTCGCGGCTGATCTCGCCATTGGCCGCCGCATGGGACAGGGCTTCCGCCGCGCCGAGCATGGCGCGCAACCCGGCCTGGGAAATACTGCCGCCGTGGGTGAAGGGCGACAGCGCGTCTCTGCACTTATCGAGGAAGATCGCCTCGTATTCGCGCTTGGACGCTTCCAACTCCGGCGAACCGCTCAAGGCGGCAATCACCCCGGGGATTTCCCGACCTTGCAACAACACACAATCGACATACGACGACGCGATAACCCACGCGCGGTCCTCAAGCGTCGCCTTGCTGGTGGCGATGGCATCGGCAAACACCTGGTCCTGGCGCGCGTCGAAGTCTGCATACAGCGCGGCCAGCAACCCCGCGCGTGTAGCGAAGTGGTCGTACACCACTGGTTTGGTGACGCCCGCCAGCTCGGCCAGGCGGCCCAGGGTCAGGGCGTCGGTGCCTTCGTCACGCACCAATTGCCAGGCGACGTCGAGTAACTGGCGCAGGCGATCTTCACGGGACAAACGACGACGGGGGGCAGGGGATTCATTGCTTGACATGCTTATATACCAAAAGTAACTTATTCGACGTAACTTACTAAAAGTAGATTAAGCCGAAACGGAGTCAAAGTCATGCACGCACTGATCGTTGTTGCCCATCACGACCCGC
The DNA here is from genome assembly GCF_058725345.1 of Pseudomonas sp. DW-iso17. Classification (NCBI taxonomy): domain Bacteria; kingdom Pseudomonadati; phylum Pseudomonadota; class Gammaproteobacteria; order Pseudomonadales; family Pseudomonadaceae; genus Pseudomonas; species Pseudomonas sp. DW-iso17. The sequence continues at coordinate 102,117 of NZ_JBZXEA010000010.1, forward strand.
AATCCCTCACCCACAGCGTGGCCGCCGAGGTGGGCGCGGGCTTGAGCGCCTCTGGCCACACCTTTGAAATAGCCGACCTTGCCGCTGAAGGGTTCGACCCACGCTACAGCGCGGCCGACCATCGGGTGCACCGTACTCGGGCGACGCCGCCAGCCGACGTGGTGGCCGAGCAGGCCCGCATCGATCGCGCCGACGCGCTGGTGCTGGCATTCCCCATCTACTGGTGGTCAATGCCGGCATTGCTCAAGGGTTGGGTCGACCGCGTATTCGTCAATGGCTGGGCGATTGATTACGGCCCCGATACACCGGTGCAGAAGAAACTCAGGCATTTGCACGTGCATGTGCTGGCCCTGGGGGCGGCTGACCAAAGCGCCTTCGATCGACACGGTTATGCCAAGGCCATGAATACCCAGATCGACTACGGCATCTTTGATTATTGCGGGGCGCGGGTACTTACCTCGCAGTTGTTGCTGGACTCGGAAAACGGCACGGCCCAGGCGCATTTGCACAAGGCCCGGGCTGTAGGGCAGGGGTTGTTTGAGCGTGAGGCCGTTGCGGGATAATTCAAGCGTCGCGAAACAGGTCGTGGGCGTCCAGCAAGCGGTAGGCAATCTCTGGGTTTTTCTCCAGGCCACGGCGTATGGAGGCGGGGATCGACTGGCGAGTCTTGCGGCACATGCCCGGCAGTTCGTCGATGACGATCTGGATCCCGCGCATGCTTTTGACCTCGGTATGCCCGGGCGCGATGTGGACGCGGATGCCGAGTTGGTCGTACATCCGCTGTTGCAAGTGTTCGAGGTCTTGCAGGCTCTTGAGGTTTTCCAGGCGCGCCAGCAGGATTTTTTCCTGCTGTCGCGTCAGTTGCAGAATGCGCAGATCAGCGCCGGGAGCTTCCAGCAGTTGTTCACGGTTGCAGACACAGGCGCCGGGTGGGCAGGGTTGGCGAAGGGTCATTGACGCTCCCGGCAAGGTTCAGTTGTAGGAGCGAGCTTGCTCGCCCCTACAGGTTTGTGTGTCAGTAGCTCAAGTGAACGCCCAGGCTGGCCAGCGCTTTCCAGTAGTCAGGGTAGGTCTTGGCTACGCAGTCCGGGTCTTGGATGCGAATGCCCGAGACTTTCAGCCCGGCCAGGGCAAAGCACATGGCGATGCGATGGTCGGCGTGGGTGTCGATCAGTGCGGTGCAGGCGGTGCCAGCCAAAGCGGGGTCGCTGGCAACCAGCAAGTCATCACCCTCGATGGTCGCCAGGCTCGGGCGAATTTCGTTGAGGCCATCGTGCAGCGCCTGCACGCGGTCACATTCCTTGACGCGCAGGTTCGCCAGTTCAGTGAAGCGCACCGGGGTGTTGTTGAACGCGGCGAGCACTGCCAGGGTCGGGATCGCATCCTGCATTTGTGAACCCACCACCGTGGCCTGCATGTTCGGGAATTGCGCGATCACGGCCTGGGCCTTGGCGTCGGGCTGGGTGAAATCCTGTGGGGCTACACCAATATCGATACGGCCACCGGTCAGTACTTCTGCGGCCCACAGGTAAGTGGCGGCGGAAGCGTCGGGTTCGATCAGGTAGTCATGGGCGGTATAGCCGGTGGGGGCCACGCGCCAGGTGGTGTCGTCCACGGCGTCGACCTGGGCCCCGAACGCACGCATGCAATCGAGGGTCAGGTCCACGTAGCCACGGGCGCCAATGTCCTTGCCGGTCAGCGCCACTTCAATCGGCGCTTCGCCGCACGCCGCCAGCATCAGCAGGGCCGATACGTACTGGCTGGACAAACCTGCGTCAATCTCAAAACGCCTGGCCTGGACCTTGCCCGCGCCGTGCACGGTTACCGGTGGGCAACCGGTGGGGCTGTCGACCTGGATGCCGTTCTGGCCCAGGGTGGCCAGCAGCGGGCCGATGGGGCGTTTTTGCATGTACTCGTCACCGTCCAGTACCACGGTGCCTTGCACGGTGGCGACGGCAGCCGTGAGAAAGCGCATGGCGGTGCCGGCGTTGCCGAGGAACAACGGCTGGGCCGGCAATTGCAGCGAGCCTTGGCTGGTGACGACAAAGGTGGTGTCGTCCGGCTCGTCGATGGTGACGCCCATCTGCCGCAGGGCGACCGACATGTGGCGCGTGTCATCACTTTTGAGCGCACCGCTCAAACGGCTGGTGCCCTTGGCCAGTGCCGCCAGCAACAGCGCACGGTTGGTAATGGATTTGGAGCCGGGGGGCGCGACCTTGCCAGTGAGGGGGAAGTTGGGCGGTGTAACGGTCACGGTTTTCTGCGAACTCAAGGTACAAGGCTCCTGGTCAAGGCGAGGTGGCGTGGAGTGGCCGACGTGCGGACCCGAATCATCAGGCAAACACGCCATGCTTGTCGAGTGAGTGGGTGATCTGCGTGATTTATTGGCATGCGCTCCTACTGCCTTAACGCTGGCTCAACCAGTAGTCATGCAGCGCCCGCGCAGCCGGTTCGATTGCGCTGACCTGCAGTTGATGGGCGTTTACATCCAGATCCGCCGGCAATTCGAAATTGTCCTGTTCGGCGCACCAGGAAATCCGCTCCAGTTGCCCGGCTTGTACAGCGGGCAATGGCGGCCAGTTGGCGATTGTCACGCCGCGCACATAACCAAAGCACCATTCCTCGGCAAGGGTCACCGCCTGGCCTTGATGTTCGGTTTCATCGAAACGGGCTTTGAATGCCTGGGAGTCAGTGGCCAATTGCGCGGCCAGGGTATTCATATGGCGTACACACAGCTCGAGAAAAGCCTGGGCCTCGTCCATGTTGTCCCATTCAGGGTTTTGCCCACCCCAGATCGCCGGGAACCACTCGGCCACATCCACCTTGGCCGGGCTGGAAACCAGGGCGGTGAAATAACCGTCGAGTTCGGCCATGTTCAGCACCGAGTGGTCTTCGCCGTATTTGAGCAAGGTGGCGTCAATGAATTCGAAATCGGCGGGAGCGAGGGGTTGGGCGTGCATGGCATATCCTTAAAACGTCGAGCGCCGCGCACAGCGCGGCTTAAAGCGCAAAGGATGGCCTGTGCATCGGGTTTTATCCAGCGTCTTTTCCCTCACCGTGACCAGTCCCGTTTTTGGCCGATGCGCCGTGGCGCACCCTTGATATAGTCTGGCCTTTCTCAATCGCCAGTCAGGGATCACTGCCATGTCCGAATACCAAGCCTTCGTTGTCGAACTCAGTGGCAACGTTGCCCATGTGCAGATCAATCGCCCGGAAAAGATCAACGCCATGAACGCGGCGTTCTGGACCGAAATCATCGACATCTTCCAATGGGTCGACGAGACCGACGCCGTGCGTGCCGTGGTGCTCAGCGGGGCGGGCAAGCACTTTTCCTCGGGCATCGACCTGATGATGCTGGCCTCGATCGCCAATGACTTTGGCAAGGACGTGGGTCGCAATGCGCGCCTGCTGCGCCGCAAGATTCTCGAGCTGCAAGCTTCGTTCAACGCCGTGGACACTTGCCGCAAGCCCGTGCTGGCGGCGATCCAGGGCTACTGCATTGGCGGTGCCATCGACCTGATCAGCGCGTGCGACATGCGCTACGCGGCCGAAGACGCGCAATTCTCGATCAAGGAAATCGACATCGGCATGGCCGCCGACGTCGGCACCTTGCAACGCCTGCCGCGCATTATCGGCGATGGCATGCTGCGTGAACTGGCCTATACCGGTCGTCAATTCGGCGCTGAAGAAGCGCGCAGCATCGGCCTGGTCAATCGCGTGTTTGCCGATCAGCAAAGCCTGCTGGCGGGTGTCATGGACCTGGCCCAGCAAATCGCCGCCAAGTCGCCGATTGCCGTGACTGGCACCAAGGCCATGATCAGCTACATGCGTGACCACACAGTCAATGACGGCCTGGAATACGTTGCCACCTGGAACTCGGCTATGTTGCAATCCAACGACCTGCGCGTGGCCATCGCGGCCCATATGAGTAAGCAGAAACCCGAATTCGTGGATTGACTGACATGACCCCAGGCTGGATTACCACAACGCTGCTGGACAACGACGCCCCCGGCGGCTGGGCCGTCGCCCGCAGCCGCGAAGGCTTTTTACACGATACCAACGGCCCGCTGTTCCCGCGCGAATGGCTCAAGCGCCAGGACCTGTCGGTGTTTGCCGAACACGGCATCGGCCATCTCGATGGCGAGCCGGTGTACCTGTTGGAACTCAACGCGTCGGCAGAGGTGCCAGGGTGCAGTTGGCAAGGCTTGCGCGGCTTTATGCTGCAAGGTGATCACACCCTGTACAAGGTGCTGGGCTACGCCGCGCAGATCGGCACCTGGGCGCGGGAGCACCGTTTTTGTGGCAGTTGCGGCCAGGCGATGGTACAGGTGCCGCGGGAGCGGGCGATGTATTGCCAGGCCTGCGACCTGCGCAGCTATCCACGCATCTCGCCAAGCATGATCGTGCTGGTGACTCGTGGCGATGACATCCTGCTGGCGCGCTCGCCGCGTTTCGTCACGGGGGTCTACAGCACCCTGGCCGGTTTTGCCGAGCCGGGTGAGTCCGCCGAAGACTGCCTGATCCGTGAAGTGCGCGAAGAGGTGCAGTTGGAGGTCAAGAACATCCAGTACATGGGCAGCCAATGCTGGCCGTTCCCTCACTCGATGATGCTGGGCTTTCACGCCGAATACGCCGGTGGCGATATCGTGCCCCAGGCCGACGAGATCGAGGACGCGCAGTGGTTCAATATCCACGAGCTGCCGCCGTTGCCGGCGTCACGCTCGATTGCGCGTTACCTGATCGACCTCTACGTGGCCCGCCGCCTAGGCCACGCTGAACCAGTGCTGCCAGGCTAGGCGCACGGTCAGGCCCAGCACCACGGTGATAAACACTGGGCGGATGAATTTGGCGCCGCCGCTGATCGCGCTGCGTGCGCCAAAGAACGCGCCACACATCACCGACACACCCATCGCCAGGCCGACGATCCAGTCCACCGACCCATTGATGATGAACACCGTCAGCGCCGCGGCGTTGCTGACGAAGTTCATGCTGCGCGCCACGCCGCTGGCCTTCACCAGATCGATGGGGTGCAGCAGCATCGTGCTGACCGTCCAGAACGCCCCCGTGCCGGGCCCGGCCACGCCATCGTAAAAGCCCAGGCCAAAGCCCTGGGTGGCTTGCCATTTCTTTTTGATCGGTGCCTCGGCATCCAGTGGCGCCTTGGGCGTGCCCCCGAACAGCAGGTACACACCGCAGGCGAAGACGATCACCGGGAGCATCTTGTTCAGGGTTTCGGCAGGCAAGTAATGAGCGACGACCGCGCCGGTCAGTGCACCGATCAAGGTACCGACAATGGCGTGCACCCATTGGCGTGGGTGGAACAGCTTGCGGCGGTAGAAGGTAAAACTGGCGGTGGCCGAGCCGAAGGTGGAGCTGAGCTTGTTGGTGCCCAGCACCAGATGCGGCGGCATACCGGCGGTGAGCAGGGCCGGGGTGGTCAACAAACCGCCACCGCCGGCGATGGCGTCGATAAAACCGGCGATAAAAGCGACAACGGCCAGGATGGCCAGGGTGGTGAGGTCTACGCTGAGTTCGAAGGGCATGGGCAGGGCTTATTGTTGGAGGGCCGCAGAAGGCCAGCATCTTACTGCGATGTGACTCAAATGTGGGAGGTGGCAAGCCTCTCCCACATCTTTTACCGGGCCCGCCTGGTTATTTGTGCGCGCCCAGCCATTCCACGGCCGTGCGCCAGATGCAGATACCCAGGAAGTACGCCGACATCAGCGACCACAAGCCAAATGTCCAAGGGTTGGTATTCGGGTAATCCACCACCATCAGGAAGCTGCACAGCAGCCAGATAGTGGTCACCGCGATGTTGATCGGCATGAAACGCTTGACCCGGAACGGGTGCAGGAACTTCATCGGCGTCACGGTCAACAGCGCCAGGCCGATCACGGTCAGCAAGGTGACCCAGGCATCCGGCTGGATGATATAGACGCACAGGGCAACGACGTTCCAGGCGGCAGGGAAGCCGACGAAGTAGTTGTCCTTGCTCTTCATGTTCACATTGCAAAAGCAGAACAGCGACGACACCAGGATCACCGACACCGCAAACAGGTGGGTGAACTCGGGCAGGTCGATGTAGCGGTAGATAAACAGGGCAGGAATGAACACGTAGGTGAGGTAGTCGATCACCAGGTCGAGCACCGAGCCGTCAAAGCTGGGCAGCACCGTGCTGACATTCACCCGTCGCGCCAGCGAGCCGTCGACGCCATCCACCACCAGTGCCAGGCCCAGCCACAGCAGGCACGCCTTGGGGGAGTTTTCCAGCAGCGCCAGGGTGGCCAAAAAGGCCAGTACCACACCGGTGGCGGTAAAGCCGTGGGCGCCCCAGGCTTTGAGTCTGGCTACATGCAGGGTCGATATCACGGGCGGTTCTCCAAAAGGTCAAACGGGGCAGCCGACGACGTAGCGCCGTCGAGTCTGGCCAGGGAATGCAGGTATCGACCGGGAAGGGGAGGATAAGGTTCACCGCCCGGCGTATCCGTTAGCGTAGCAAGCGTAGGATGTTTCGGCATCAGCCCTGACGGAACACCAGTGCCTTTAGTCCACTCTGCGGATCAATGTCAGGAAATTCCGGTGGGTTTTCCAGCCGCTGTACAAACCGCAGGCCCGGTGCTTCGCGGGTCACGCCGTCGATCAGGAAATCTTCGCCGAAGGCCGGATCGTTCATGCATGCCAGTACGGTGCCGTGGGCACTGAGCAAGTCCGGCAGGCGGCGCAGCACGCGCTGGTAATCCTTGGTCAGCAGGAAACTGCCTTTCTGGAAGGAGGGCGGGTCGATGATCACCAGGTCATAAGGACCGTTGTTCGTCACCTTGGCCCAGGACTTGAACAGGTCGTGGCCCAGGAAACTCACCCGGCTCAGGTCGTGCCCATTCAAACGATGGTTGTCGCGGCCACGGCTGAGGGCACCACGGGCCATATCCAGGTTCACCACATGGTCGGCGCCGCCTTCGATGGCGGCCACGGAAAAACCGCAGGTATAGGCAAACAAATTCAGCACGCGCTGGCCCTGTGCTTGCTCACGTACCCAGTTGCGCCCGTAACGCATGTCGAGAAACAGCCCGCTGTTCTGTTTTTTACCCAGGTCGATCAGGTAGCGCAGGCCGCCCTCGGTGATGGTCAACTCGTCGATGGCGTCGCCCACCAGCCATTCGGTGGTGCTTTGCGGCAGGTAGCGGTGTTGCAGGGCCACGGTGTGCGCGCCGAAAGCGGCCCAGTCGATGTGCAGTAGCGTCTGCTTCAGGGCCTGCAGGTGCTCGGTTTCCTTGAACAACGCCACCAGCACCACCCCTTGCAGCCAGTCCACCGTCAGTTGTTCCAGGCCCGGCCAGCAGCGGCCACGGCCATGGAACAGGCGCCGGGTTTCCGCGGGCGCGTCAGCCAGGGCAGTGAGCAAGTGGGCGTGCAGGGTAGCGAGTGCGTCTGGGTTCATCGTTAAGGGTCAGTCATCGGGCGGGCGGCATTTTAAACACAACTGTGGGTCAGCGCGTGGCAATCAGCGCCGGGCCGAATGACTCTTTCAAGAAAACCGGGGCGATATAGCGCTCGTAATGTGCCTCGGACAGCAGAAAAAACTCTCGATCTATCGCATCGCGCAAATCCGCCAGGTGGCGTTCGCGAAACTCCGGTAACAGCGTCAACCCATAGGCATCCAGCTTGGAAATCACCCGCGCTCCGCGCGCAATCAACTGGTATGCCCAGCAATACGGCGACTGGTGCGGCATAAAACGAATCTTGCGCGCTTCCAGCTGCTGTCGCAGGCAGTGCGGGTCGAACACTTCCAGCTTGCTGGCCATCACCTGCACCAGCAGTTGTTCCAGGCGCAGCCACACCGCCTGTTTTTCCTCGGCGTTATAGCCATTCCACTGGATCACCTCGTGGTGATAACGCTTGCAGCCCCGACAGACCAGGTCACCGTAGACGGTGGAACACAGCCCGACGCAGGGGGTTTTAATGGTGTGGTTGGGCATAAAGGCTTACTTGCAAAGTCTATGGATCACAATAGCCAATGTGGGAGCTGGCTTGCCCGCGATAGCTGTGTGTCAGTGGGTACATCCGTGACTGATACACCGCTATCGCGGGCAAGCCCGCTCCCACATTTTTTGGTTCGTGTTGATTAGTCCCAGCTCAACGCGCCGCCAGTCTGATACTCAATCACACGGGTCTCGAAGAAGTTTTTCTCTTTCTTCAAGTCCATGATCTCGCTCA
>NZ_JBZXEA010000011.1:0-114788 GCF_058725345.1 Pseudomonas sp. DW-iso17
TTTCGACTGCGCCGGAAGTGGGGCGAATTATAGACAGATATAATTCGCCGTCAACACCTATTTCAGACTTATTCGGATTTGAGCGTAATTCGCGCAAATGCCTTCTTGCCCGCCTGGCAAACGTGAGTGGCGCCCAGCTCGTATATAAAGGTGCGATCAACCACCTCACCATCTATACGCACACCGCCGGACCCCAAAAGATCACGCGCGACCGCTGAATTCTTCACTAGGCCAGCTTTATTAAGCACAGCGGCAATCGGCATCGCCTCGGCAGCAGTCAGCTCAATCTCGGGCAGATCGTCAGGCAGCTCGCCATCTTTCATGCGATTACCTGCCGCACGGTGAGCGCTGGCCGCAGCCTCCTCACCATGGAAACGCGCAACGATTTCTTCAGCCAGCTTAATCTTCACATCGCGAGGATTAGCGCCCGCCTCGACATCCGCACGCAGCCCATTGATCTCGTCCATCGAGCGGAAGCTCAACAGCTCGAAGTAGCGCCACATCAGCGCATCCGGAATAGATACTAGCTTGCCGTACATCACACCCGGCGCTTCCTGGATACCGACATAGTTACCCAGGGACTTGGACATCTTCTTGACGCCATCCAAGCCCTCCAGCAATGGCATGGTCAGAATGCACTGAGCCTCCTGACCATAGGCGCGCTGCAATTCACGCCCCATCAGCAGGTTGAACTTCTGATCGGTGCCACCCAGCTCGACATCCGCACGCAGCGCCACCGAGTCGTACCCTTGAACCAGCGGGTAAAGGAACTCATGAATGGCGATTGGCTGATTGGTCGAGTAGCGCTTGTCGAAGTCATCGCGCTCGAGCATGCGCGCCACAGTGTACTGGGACGTCAGGCGAATGAAATCTGCCGGCCCCATTTTGTCCATCCAGGTGGAGTTGAACGCCACCTCGGTCTTGGCCGGGTCAAGAATCTTGAATACCTGGGTCTTATAGGTCTCGGCATTATCGAGCACCTGTTCGCGAGTCAGCGGCGGGCGCGTAGCGCTCTTGCCGCTTGGATCACCGATCATCCCGGTGAAGTCACCTATAAGGAAGATGACCTGATGGCCCAACTCCTGGAACTGACGCAGCTTATTAATAAGCACGGTATGACCCAGGTGCAGATCCGGCGCGGTCGGATCAAAGCCAGCCTTGATACGCAGGGGTTGGCCACGCTTGAGCTTTTCGATCAGCTCGGCCTCGACCAACAGTTCTTCCGCACCACGTTTTATCAGCGCTAGCTGCTCTTCAACCGACTTCATAACAGACCCGCAAGGCTCAGATTCAAAAGGGAACCAACCATACAAGATCAGGGACTAATTACAAGTTTTGCCCTGCGCACGGACACCGTTCAGCAAGCCCAGCGTTCGCGAGCTTGCGCCACAGATGATTTGGTTATATTTTATACAGTTATTTCATCTTCATCATGTCATTCATCTTTTCCATTTCATCTTCAAAGTCAAAATTACTTATGACCACTGAACCGTCTAAAGCGCCGCCGCTTTACCCGAAGACCCACCTGCTCGCCGCAAGTGGTATCGCCGCCCTTCTCAGCCTGGCACTGTTGGTATTCCCTTCCAGTGACGTTGAAGCCAAACGAACATCCCTGAGCCTCGATCTGGAAAGCCCAGTTGAACAACTGACACAAGATCAAGACGCTTCCGACGCTCAACAAGCCACAAACACTGCAACTGAGTCACCTTTCGCACAGATCGAAAGCACTCCCGAAGACACCCAGCAAGCCGCCCAGGAAGCACCTGCAGCAGCCGCAGCCAAGAATCCCCAGCATCGCGAAGTCATCGTGGGCAAAGGCGATACACTATCTACCCTGTTCGAAAAGGTTGGGTTGCCTGCCGCCGCTGTAAATGAAGTGCTCGCCAGCGATAAGCAAGCCAAGCAATTCACTCAGCTCAAACGTGGCCAGAAGCTTGAATTTGAGCTGACGCCAGACGGCCAGTTGAACAACCTGCACACCAGCATCAGTGACCTGGAAAGTATCAGCCTGAGCAAAGGCGCCAAAGGCTTCGCATTCAACCGAATCACCACCAAACCCGTCATGCGTTCCGCCTACGTACACGGCGTGATCAACAGCTCCCTGTCGCAATCGGCCGCGCGTGCGGGCCTCTCGCATAGCATGACCATGGACATGGCCAGCGTATTTGGCTACGACATCGACTTCGCTCAGGACATCCGTCAAGGCGACGAATTCGACGTGATCTACGAGCAGAAAGTAGCCAACGGAAAAGTGGTCGGCACTGGCAACATTCTGTCTGCACGCTTCACCAACCGTGGCAAAACCTACACCGCCGTGCGCTACACCAACAAACAGGGCAACAGCAGCTACTACACAGCTGATGGCAACAGCATGCGCAAGGCCTTCATCCGTACCCCCGTTGACTTTGCCCGTATTAGCTCGCGTTTCTCCATGGGCCGCAAGCATCCAATTCTGAACAAAATTCGCGCGCACAAGGGTGTCGACTATGCCGCGCCGCGTGGCACGCCAATCAAAGCGGCAGGCGACGGCAAGGTCTTGTTGGCGGGGCGTCGTGGTGGTTACGGCAATACGGTGATCATCCAGCACGGCAACACGTACCGCACGCTGTACGGCCACATGCAAGGTTTTGCCAAGGGCGTCAAGACTGGCGGCAACGTGAAACAGGGCCAAGTGATCGGTTACATCGGTACCACCGGCCTCTCCACCGGCCCGCACTTGCACTATGAGTTCCAGGTCAACGGCGTACACGTCGACCCACTGGGCCAGAAGCTCCCAATGGCTGACCCGATTGCCAAGGCCGAACGCGCGCGCTTCATGCAGCAGAGCCAGCCGCTGATGGCACGGATGGATCAAGAGCGCTCCACCTTGCTGGCTTCGGCGAAGCGTTAAGGTATGCCGCTCTATATCGGTGTGATGTCCGGGACCAGCCTCGACGGCCTGGATATCGCCCTTATCGAACAAGGCGCGGCGATCAATCTGATCGCCACTCGCTATATCCCAATGCCCGACGCCTTGCGCACAGAACTGCTGAGCCTATGCGCCAGCGGCCCGGATGAAATCGCCCGTTCGGCAATTGCCCAGCAGCAATGGGTGACGCTCGCTGCACAAGGGATCATCGCCTTGCTGGAGCAACAAAACCTCAAGCCTCAGGACATTCGGGCGATTGGTAGTCATGGCCAGACGATTCGCCATGAACCCGCCCGAGGCTTCACCGTTCAGATCGGCAACCCTGCCCTACTCACCGAACTGACAGGCATCACTGTCGTCAGCGACTTCCGCAGCCGCGATGTCGCTGCCGGCGGCCAAGGCGCTCCTTTGGTTCCAGCCTTTCATGAAGCCTTGTTCGGCGAGCAGACGGGCAATCGCGCGGTATTGAATGTCGGCGGGTTCAGCAACCTCAGCCTGATCGAGACGGGCAAGCCTGTCGCCGGTTTCGACTGCGGCCCGGGGAACGTGCTGCTCGATGCCTGGATTCACCTGCAGCGCGGCGAACACTTTGATCGGGACGGGCAATGGGCGGCCAGCGGCAAGGTCCAGCCCCAGCTGCTCAATACGCTGCTCAGCGATCCGTTCTTCATGACCAAAGGCCCGAAAAGCACGGGCCGAGAGGTGTTCAACCTGGCCTGGCTGCAGCAGCACCTTGGCCGTTTGCCCACCTTTGAACCCCAAGACGTACAGGCCACCCTGCTGGAGCTGACGGCTCTGACCATCGTCGAGTCCCTGCAAAGCGCCCAGACTGACACGACAACCTTGCTGATCTGCGGCGGCGGCGCCCATAACGGGGCACTGATGGGCAGGCTGACAACGTTGCTGCCTTCCACCCATGTCAGCACTACAGCGGCCTATGGCGTAGACCCTGACTGGGTAGAGGCAATGGCCTTCGCCTGGCTGGCCCATTGCTGCCTTGAAGGCATTGCCGCCAATCGCCCCAGCGTCACTGGCGCACGCGGGCTTCGAGTGCTTGGCGCGATCTACCCCGCCTGAATCCCAGACAGCAAAACGCCGCTTGGCCCGTAAAAGCCAAGCGGCGTTTTTGTATCTGCTACCGATCAGATCGAGAACGAAGACCCGCAACCACATGTCGTGGTGGCATTAGGGTTCTTGATCACGAAACGCGAGCCTTCCAGACCTTCCTGATAATCCACCTCGGCACCTGCCAGGTATTGGAAGCTCATCGGATCCACGACCAGGCTTACACCCTCGCGCTCAACGATAGTGTCGTCATCGGCCACATCTTCATCGAAGGTAAAACCGTACTGAAACCCTGAACAACCGCCGCCCGTAACGAATACGCGCAGCTTCAAGCGATCATTACCCTCTTCATCGACCAGGCTCTTCACCTTGTGCGCAGCACCGTGGGTGAATTGCAAAGCCGTGGGGGTGAAGGACTCAACGCTCATGCTGATAATCTCCCGGCGTAGCGCCGCCATATGCGTAATGGCGGGTATTATCCGCTTCTCCTAGAAAAGCGGTCAACTATTGTTACGGTATATCAATCCGCCCAGCGACCATTAAAAATGCAAAAGGCCCGATCAAAGGGCCTTTTGCGCAACGGTGATCCCGCGCTAAGGCAACATCCCCGCGTGGGACAGGCCCAACTTCTCGTCCAGGCCGAACAGGATATTCATGTTCTGCACCGCCTGGCCCGAAGCGCCCTTGACCAAATTGTCGATCACCGACAACACCACCACCAGGTCGCCATCCTGCGGACGATGCACCGCAATACGGCACACATTGGCACCACGCACGCTGCGCGTTTCCGGATGGCTGCCGGCCGGCATCACATCGACGAACGGCTCATTGGCATAACGTTTTTCAAACAACGCCTGCAGGTCTACCGAGCGATCAGTGACAGTCGCATACAGCGTGGAGTGAATCCCGCGGATCATCGGCGTCAGGTGCGGCACGAAGGTCAGACCCACATCCTGGCCGGCAGCGCGGCGCAGGCCCTGGCGAATTTCCGGCAAGTGACGATGACCTTTTACCGCATAGGCTTTCATGCTTTCCGACGTTTCGGAGTATAGAGAACCGACCGCTGCGCCACGGCCCGCACCACTGACGCCCGACTTACAGTCGGCGATCAGCCGCGACGCATCCGCCAGGCCAGCTTCCAGCAATGGCAGGAAGCCCAATTGCGTCGCCGTCGGATAGCAACCCGGCACCGCAATCAGGCGTGCTTGCTTGATCTGCTCGCGATTGACTTCCGGCAGGCCGTAAACCGCCTCTTCCAACAGCTGCGGCGCACCATGGGGCTGGCCGTACCACTTGGCCCACTCGTCGGCATCTTGCAGGCGGAAGTCTGCCGACAAGTCGATAACCTTGGTACCGGCCGCCAGCAACTCACCGGCCAGAGCATGGGCGACACCGTGAGGCGTGGCGAAGAACACCACGTCGCAGGCACCCAGAGTCTTGGTGTCCGGCACACTGAACGCCAGACCGTCATAGTGGCCTCGCAGGTTCGGGTACATATCGGCCACGGCCAGCCCGGCTTCGGATCGGGAAGTGATGACCACCACCTCAGCTTGCGGATGCTGAGCCAACAGACGCAGCAATTCGACACCGGTGTAACCCGTGCCGCCGACGATACCGACCTTGACCATAAACCTGCCCTCAACGAACCCACTGGAAAGCCGTCGATAATAGGGGCCGTATCGTCCTGCGACAACCGTCAACGTGACGTACGGGCGCATGAGCCACTACTATCTTCGCTACCGTGAACCTGGGAATAACTAAAATGCTCTATCTATGGGTCAAAGCCTTCCATATCGTCAGCATCGTTTGCTGGTTTGCCGGGCTGTTCTACCTGCCGCGCCTGTTCGTCTACCACGCCCAAAGCGAAGACACCGTCAGCAAGGAACGCTTCAGCATCATGGAGCGCAAGTTGTACCGGGGCATCATGGGCCCTGCGATGGTTGCCACACTGGTCTTCGGCATCTGGATGCTGGCCCTCAACCCCGGCATTTTCCAGTCGGGCGCCTGGATCCACGCCAAGTTGACCCTGGTCGTCCTGCTGATTGGCTACCATCACATGTGCGGCGCACAGGTAAAGCGCTTCGCCCGTGGCGAAAACACCCGCAGCCATGTCTTTTATCGCTGGTTCAATGAAGTCCCGGTTCTGATATTGCTGGCTATCGTAATTTTGGTCGTGGTCAAACCGTTCTAACGTCAATTACTCGGGGAACCTCCAATGTCGCTGCCCGCTCTGCTGGAACAACGTCTGCGCCTGCCCGTGGTGGCCGCGCCGATGTTTCTGATCTCTAATCCGCAACTGGTCCTGGCCTGCTGTCGCAACGGGGTAGTTGGGAGTTTCCCGGCGCTCAACCAACGCGAAAGCAGTGGCTTCAAGGCCTGGCTGGAAGAAATCGAAGCGGGCCTGGCTCAGTTGGACAACCCTGCGCCCTATGCCGTGAACCTGATCGTGCACAACAGCAACCCGCGCCTGGAGGCAGACCTGGCGATCTGCGTCGAGCACAAGGTGCCCATCGTCATCACCAGTCTCGGTGCGGTAAAGGAGTTGGTGGACGCGGTTCATAGCTACGGCGGCCTGGTATTTCATGACGTCACTACCCGGCGCCATGCCGAGAAAGCCGCTGAAGCGGGTGTTGATGGCCTCATTGCCGTCGCCGCTGGTGCGGGTGGCCACGCTGGCACCTGGAGCCCCTTTTCACTGATTGCCGAAATTCGCCAGTTCTTCGACAAAACCCTACTGCTGGCGGGCTGCCTTAACCATGGGCACGAAATCCTCGCCGCCCAGGTGCTGGGGGCAGACCTGGCATATTTCGGCACGCGCTTTATCGGCACCACCGAAAGCCAGGCACCGGATGCGTATAAGGAGATGCTGCTCACATCGCGCGCCGCCGACATCGTGCACACTCCAGCGGTCTCCGGCGTACCTGCCAGCTTCATGCGCCAGAGCCTGGAAAATGCCGGGTTTGACCTCGCTGCGCTTCAAGGCAAAGGTGAAGTCAACTTCGGTTCCAAGCTCAAGCCATTGAGCGATGAGGCCAAAGCGTGGAAAACTGTATGGTCTGCTGGCCAAGGCGTCGGTGAGATCAATGATGTACCCAGTGTGGATGACCTCGTTGCCCGCCTGGATGCCGAATACCGCAAAGCACGCGAGCACGCCGCGCAACTGCGCTGGCCACGCTGACCCACTGGCAGGCCTGCCGATTGGACAGGCCTGCATACTCTCCCTGATTAAGTGACAAGGATGCCCGCATGAGCGACAGCCGTTTCAAGATTGTGTTTGACGGAGCCTTGCGCCCAGGTGTCGAAAGCACCACCGCCAAGCTGAACCTCGCCGAGTTATTCAAAAGCGATGTTGAAGCGATCGAAAAGCTCTTCACCGGCCGCCCCGTCGCGCTCAAGCGCGACCTGTCCCACCCCGACGCGCAAACTTACCTCACGGCACTGCACAACGCCGGGGTCGACGCTCGCATCGAGGCCGAACAACCTGTGGCATTCAGCCTGGCAGAAACCCACGAAACAAGCTCGTCAACCGCTGACCGCGCCGCCGCCTCACCTTATGCTCCCCCACGCGCTGCCGTTGGCGACGACCTGCCGGAGTTCGCAACCCTCAAGGTCTTCACCATCCACGGGCGCATCGGGCGCCTGCGCTACCTGGCCTGGACGCTGGCACTGACCGTCGCGATGTTGGTGGCAGCGGGCATCATCAGTACGGTGGGCTTCGCGGTGGCGACAGCCTCGCCAACCATCGCCATCATTATTGGCTCACTGCTGGGTTTCGCGCTGTTTGTGGCACTGGTAGTGGTGAGCGTGCAAATCGGCGTGCAGCGCCTGCATGACCTGGGCTGGTCTGGCTGGCTGTACCTGCTCAACCTAGTTCCGCTGGTTAACAGTGTTTTCCCGCTGCTGTTGCTGGTATTGCCAGGCAACACGGGCGCCAACCAATACGGCGCGCCACCACCACGCAACTCCACTGCGGTGAAAATCCTGGCCTCGCTGTGGCTGGCGTTCATTCCCTTGATGCTCATCATCGTCGTCACCCTGGGCATGAACGGCTACCTGGACCAGCTTGAAGCCAACATGGACAGCAGCTACGAAAGCAGCTCCATCACCTCCGATGCAGACGCCGATCAAAGCGCTATCGTTGACGAAGCCGCAGCGCAAAGTGCTGACGATGCAGCCGAACCTGTAGACTCTCCAGAACAGTGAAGAAACGCCCGCCGCCTGTGACGCACTGTCATGGGCCGGCGGCGTTGCGATGGAGAAAGGCATGACCCGTTACGCTCTGATCACCGGCGCCTCCAGTGGCATCGGCCTGGCATTGGCCGAAGCCTTGGCACGGCGTGGCCGTAGCTTGATTCTGGTGGCCCGCCAGCGTGATCAGTTGGAAAGCATTGCATTGGAATTGACCCAACGCTTCGGCGTCGAGGTACTGTTTCGCGCCTGTGATTTGGGCGAGCCGCTGCGCTTGTCCGGCTTTTTGCTGGAGCTCGAAGAGGGTGAGCGACAGATCGACCTGTTGGTCAACTGCGCCGGCATCGGCACCAGCGGGCCGTTCCTGGCCCAGGACTGGATGACCGAGCAGGACCTCATCGAAGTCAACATCCTGGCCTTGACCCGCATGTGCCACGCACTGGGCAATGCCATGGCCCTGCATGGCGGCGGGCAAATCCTCAATGTGGCTTCGGTCGCGGCCTTCCAGCCTGGGCCGTGGATGAGCAGCTACTACGCCAGCAAAGCCTACGTGCTGCACTTCTCCGAAGGGTTGCGCGAGGAATTGAAGACCTGCGGCATCAAGGTTTCAGTGCTGTGCCCTGGCCCTACGCGCACCGCATTCTTCGGCACCGCGCAGATGGATACGGCGAAACTCGACCGCAGCCAGCAACTGATGAGCCCGGAAGAAGTCGCGCTCTACACCGTGCGGGCGCTGGAAAAGAACAAGGCCATCATCATTCCCGGGCGCCGCAATCGTTGGCTGACGTTCAGCCCACGCCTGAGCCCCCGCTGGCTGACCCGCAAAATTGCCGGTGCCATCAACAAGGCCTATTGCCCGCGCTGACGGCCTACGTACACTTACCTCACTTTTCACGATGGAGATACAGCTGTGGATACTCTGTTCACCAAGATCATCAACAGGGAAATACCGGCGAAGATCATCTATGAAGATGACCAAGTCCTGGCTTTTCACGATATCGCCCCCCAGGCACCAGTGCACTTCCTGGTTATCCCGAAAAAACCCATTCGTACCCTCAACGACCTGACCGAGGACGATAAGGCGCTGGCCGGCCATATCCTGTTCACCGCCCAACGCCTGGCCGTGGAACAAGGCTGCGAAAAAGGCTTTCGTGTGGTGATGAATTGCAATGAAGACGGCGGGCAAACCGTTTACCACATCCATATGCACGTGCTGGGTCAGCGCCAGATGAACTGGCCACCGGGCTGAGTGCACAAGGGCAAATTGACTCAGCACAAACGCTGGACGCTCTCTTGCGGTAAACTGGCCGCCGAGATTCTTCCCGGAGGTCAGCATGACTACCCAACGTCACTACTCGCCGATTGACCGTCTGTTGCTGCAAGCCGACATGGCCATGCGCACCCTGCTGCCGTTCAGTGGCCAGCCCTACCGCCCATCGCCCGCCATCGTGCAGCCGGATGTACAGTTGAGCGAGACCGACACCCGTCACGTCGCAGGCCTGATGCGCATCAACCATACCGGTGAAGTCTGTGCCCAGGCGCTGTACCAGGGCCAGGCGCTGACCGCCAAGTTGCCGCAAGTGCGCGTGGCGATGGAGCATGCGGCCGAGGAAGAGATCGACCACCTGGCCTGGTGCGAACAACGCATCCGCCAGTTGGGCAGCCATCCCAGCGTGCTCAACCCACTGTTTTATGGCTTGTCGTTTGGTATCGGCGCGGCTGCCGGGCTGATCAGTGACAAAGTCAGCCTGGGGTTTGTGGCCGCGACAGAACATCAGGTGTGCAAGCACCTGGATGAACACCTGGAGCAACTGCCGGCCGAAGACGAAAAGTCACGGGCCATTCTTGAGCAGATGCGCATTGACGAAGAGCACCATGCAGAAAGCGCGCTGGACGCGGGCGGCTTCCGCTTTCCAGCCCCGGTACGGTTCGGCATGAGCCTGTTGGCCAAGGTCATGACCAAAAGCACTTATCGAATCTGAACCGAAAAAAGGGCGCCCGAAGCGCTCTTTCTTTTGCCTGCTGCAATCAACCCAGCTCGATGATTTCGTAGTCGTGGGTAATGACCACGCCCGCAGCCCCCAGCATGATCGATGCTGAGCAGTACTTCTCTGCCGACAGCTCGATGGCACGCTTGACCTGGGCTTCTTTCAGCGCCCGGCCCTTGACCACGAAATGCATATGGATCTTGGTAAAAACCTTGGGGTCTTCAGTGGCGCGTTCAGCTTCCAGGAAGGCTTCGCAGCTTTCTACGGCCTGGCGGGACTTCTTCAAGATGCTGACCACGTCAAAATTGCTGCAACCGCCCACACCCAGCAGCAACATTTCCATGGGGCGTACACCCAGGTTACGACCGCCGGCTTCCGGCGGACCGTCCATGACCACCACATGGCCGCTGCCCGACTCACCGAGGAACATGGCTTCGCCCGCCCATTGGATGCGTGCCTTCATCGCCCAGACTCCACTGCTAAAAAAGGGTCGCCAGCTTAGCACAGGGCCTTGAAACAACAGCGCTCTGCATAAATTCGATAAATGACAGCGTTTGCCGCTAAATTGGCTAATCGCGACAGAAGGTGTCTGGTAAGCTGGCGCCAAATGAATGGCGCATTGCCATGACTTGTACAGCGTATATCAATGAGATGCCGCTGGATAAAAACAACGCCAACTACACCGCGCAGTCTTTTCGGGATACAACCATGGTTGCTCTTACTCCCACACCCAAGATCAAGAACCTCGACAAGCTGTTGCTGCATTGCCAGCGCCGACGTCATCCGGCCAAGCACAACATCATCTGCGCCGGCGAGCGCTCAGAAACCCTGTTTTTCATCATCAAGGGCTCAGTCACCATCCTGATCGAGGATGAGGATGGCCGTGAGATGATCATTGCCTATCTCAACGCCGGAGACTTCTTCGGGGAGCTGGGTTTGTTTGAACAAGCAGGCAAAGAGCAGGAACGCAGTGCTTGGGTACGAGCCAAAGTTGAGTGCGAAGTGGCCGAAATCAGCTATGCAAAATTTCGCGAATTGGCCCAGCATGATCCGGACATCTTGTACGCCCTGAGCGGTCAGATCGCCCAGCGCCTGCGCGACACCACCCGCAAAGTCGGCGACCTGGCGTTCTTTGATGTCACCGGCCGCGTCGCTCGCTGCCTGTTGGACCTATGCAAGCAACCCGATGCCATGACCCATCCCGACGGCATGCAGATCAAAGTCACGCGCCAGGAGATCGGACGTATTGTCGGGTGTTCACGAGAAATGGTCGGCCGCGTGCTTAAGGACTTGGAAGAACGCAACTTGGTGCACGTCAAAGGCAAGACGATGGTGGTGTTCGGTACCCGTTAAACCGGCAGGAAGCCAGCCAGCATCTGACGGTACAACGTGTCGAGCCGACGGATCGCATCCGGCGCCGTAAACGCTTCGTGCAGTGCGATATGGCTATCGGCGCGAACCCGCTGCTCCAAACCGCAGGCTTGATTGAAGCGGTTGACCGCCGCAATCAATTGCTCACGATCATTCTCCAGCAACATCGCCCCGTGCACCAACCCGACCGGGCGGCCACCGCTTTGTCGCCAACGCTGGGCAGTGCCCACCATTTTGCGGCCATTGAGGTTGACGTTGTAACGGCCGTCGCAAAAGGCACCGTCAATTTCGCCGACGGACGCATCGCCACCCAACTCGATCAACAGATCACAAATCGGTTGGCACAAGCGCTGATAGCCGGTTTCGATGCGCCCCTGGTCGCTTTCACTGCGCGGTGGGGCATAGACCAGGGCGATATTGACCGTGGCGCCGGACTGCGGCACCGGCTCACCACCGGTTTCACGCAGCAATACCGGCCAACCCGCATCGGCCGAAACCTGGCTCGCCATCGCGAATGCCGGCAGCCGGCTCAAACGGCGCGGCATGACCAGTGCTTGGTCACTGGGCTGCCAGAACAGCAATCCGAATGCCTGCTCACCCGCGCAAACGGCTGCCAATAGGTCTTGCTCGGCGGCAAGGCCTGCTTCGACAGTCATGATCACGGGCTGGAGCATCGAACACCTACCTACCTGAATAAACACAAAACCAATGTGGGAGCTGGCTTGCCTGCGATAGCGGTGTGTCAGCTACACAGAGGTTGGCTGACCCGCCGCTATCGCAGGCAAGCCAGCTCCTACAGTTCCGAGCGTATTTCAAATCAGTCTAGTGTCGAACCGCTGATCGTCGTACCGCGCTCCGGGAAGAACAAGCGCTGCAGCTCCGCCCCCGGGTTCTCTGCGCGCATAAACGTCTCGCCCACCAGGAACGAGTACACGCCACTGATTTCCATCAGTTCCACATCGGCGCGGTTGACGATGCCACTCTCGGTAATCACCAGACGATCGCGCGGGATACGCGGCAGCAGGTCGAGGGTGGTTTCGAGGCTGACGTCGAAGGTATGCAGGTTACGGTTGTTGACGCCCACCAGCGGAGTATCGAGGGTCTTCAATGCGCGCTCCAGCTCGTCGCCGTCGTGTACTTCGACCAGCACGTCCAGGCCGACGCTTTTGGCCACGGCCGCCAGCTCGGCCATCTTCACGTCATCCAATGCGGAGACAATCAGCAACACGCAGTCGGCACCCAAGGCTCGGGCTTCAACGATCTGGTACGGGTCCACCATGAAATCCTTGCGGATCACCGGCAACTTGCACGCGGCGCGCGCCTGTTGCAGAAACAGGTCTGAACCTTGGAAGTAGTCGATATCCGTCAGTACGGACAGGCAAGTCGCCCCACCCTTCTCATAACTGGCGGCGATCTCGGCGGGTACAAAGTTCTCGCGAATCACCCCCTTGCTCGGCGAGGCTTTCTTAACCTCGGCGATCACGGCCGGCTGCTTGAGCTTGGCCTGGGCGATCAAGGCATTGGCAAAGCCGCGTGGTGCCTCGGCGCTTTTCGCCTGGGCTTCCAACTCGGCCAGGCCCACGCGGGCGCGGCGCTCGGCCACTTCTTCAGCCTTACGGGCCAGGATCTTTTCCAGAACAGTTGGCACACTCATCCTTCATTCTCCATCTTGAATACGGCGGTGAATGCTCCCAGCTCTTCGAGCTTCTCACGAGCCAGGCCGGTGTGCAGCGCATCGTGGGCCAAGGCGACACCTTCCTTGAGACTATAGGCATGGTCGGCGGCGTAAAGGGCTGCGCCAGCATTGAGCACAATCATTTCCGCAGCTTTCTGACCGTTTTCGGTCTTGCGACGCCCCAAGGCGTCACGAATCAGCTCCAGTGAAGCGGCCGGGCTTTCCACCGCCAGGCCGTGCAAGCTCTGGCTTTTCATACCCAGGTCTTCGGGCTCGACCCAATATTCGGTGACCTCGTCGTTCTTCAGCTCCGCCACGAAGGTCGGCGCCGCCAGGCTGAATTCGTCGAGGCCATCCTTGGAGTGCACCACCAGCACATGCTTGCTGCCCAAGCGTTGTAATACTTCGGCCAGCGGCCGGCACAGCGCCTGGCTGAACACGCCCACCACCTGATGCTTCACACCGGCCGGATTCGTAAGCGGGCCGAGCATGTTGAACAGGGTACGCAGGCCAAGGTCCTTGCGCGGGCCGGCAGCGTGCTTCATCGCGCCGTGATGGGACTGGGCAAACATGAAGCCGATACCAACGCTGTCAATGCAGCGCGCTACTTGCACCGGCGTGAGGTTCAGGTAAATACCGGCCGCTTCCAGCAAGTCGGCACTGCCGCTCTTGCCAGACACCGCGCGGTTCCCGTGCTTGGCGACGGTGCAACCAGCGGCGGCCACCACGAAGGATGAGGCGGTCGACACGTTGAAAATATTCGCACCGTCACCGCCGGTGCCCACTACATCGACGACGCCGTCGAGGGTCTTGAGTTCGACCTTATCCGCCAGCTCACGCATCACCGACACCGCACCGACGATTTCGTCGATGCTTTCGCTCTTCATGCGCATCGCCATCATAAAAGCGCCGATCTGAGCATCGGTGCATTGACCGGTCATGATCTCGCGCATCACATCGCTCATTTCCGCGGTGCTCAGGTCCAGATGGCCGACGATACGGCTCAGGGCAGTCTTGATATCCATGAAAAGTCCTTAGCGCGTGCCGCCGCTCTGCTTGAGAAAGTTGGCGAACAGCTCGTAGCCCTGCTCGGTCAGGATTGATTCAGGGTGAAATTGCACCCCTTCGACGTTCAGTGTCTTGTGGCGCAGGCCCATGATCTCGTCGACCGAGCCGTCTTCCAATTGGGTCCAGGCGGTCAGTTCCAGGCATTCGGGCAAGGTTTCACGCTTGACCACCAGAGAGTGGTAACGGGTCACGGTCACCGGCAGGTTCAAGCCATGGAATACACCCAAATCCCGATGGAACACCGGGCTGGTCTTGCCGTGCATGACCTCGCGCGCGCGCACCACATCACCGCCAAACGCCTGGCCGATGGACTGATGGCCCAGGCAGACGCCCAGGATCGGCAGCTTGCCGGCGAAATACTGGATAGCTTCCAGAGAGATGCCCGCCTCGGTCGGCGTGCACGGGCCAGGCGAAACCACGATGCGCTCGGGGTTCAGCGCAGCGATTTCAGCAACGGTAAGTTCATCGTTGCGCACCACCTTGACCTCGGCACCCAGTTCGCCCAGGTACTGCACAACGTTGTAGGTAAAGGAGTCGTAGTTATCAATCATCAGCAACATGTGGGTTCAAACCTCTTGAATTCACTGATTTCAAATGACCGCCTTCCAAGCGTGTGACCCGCTGCCAGACGCACGTTCCGGTTGCCAGGGTGAGTTGGCAAGGGGCGTCAGACAACGGGTGAAGAAGGCAAATCGGTACAGGTCCGGCCAGGCCGGCAGAGAAAAATGTCAGGCGCGCCAACGCCAACGGGCGTGTGCCTTGACTACTCGCATCAAGAGTTTGCTGATGATCAACACGGGGAGGGTCTCATTCATACGTTCAGGCACAGTAACGTAGGCTCGCCAGCGGTGCAATATGGAGCCGCAAATACGGGGACGCAACGTAGGTGGATTCCGGATTTCCCTACAGAAAATGCCAGAAATTTTGCTAGTGTTTCACTTCCGACATAAAAACAACCCAATGGAATCTTGCATGCTCAGACCAGCGTTTTTCGCGCCCCTTGCCGGCTGCCTCCTGTCATTGGCCTGCGCCCAGGCGTTCGCAGCCCCGTCACCTTATTCAACCATGGTGGTTTTCGGCGACAGCCTGGCGGATGCAGGCCAGTTTCCCGACGGTTCGGCCGGCGCCACATTGCGCTTTACCAACCGAACCGGGCCGACCTTCCAGG
This sequence comes from Pseudomonas sp. DW-iso17, assembly GCF_058725345.1. Classification (NCBI taxonomy): domain Bacteria; kingdom Pseudomonadati; phylum Pseudomonadota; class Gammaproteobacteria; order Pseudomonadales; family Pseudomonadaceae; genus Pseudomonas; species Pseudomonas sp. DW-iso17. The sequence goes on from NZ_JBZXEA010000011.1 coordinate 15,432, forward strand.
GTGAATACGGCCTGGTCTCATCGACCCTGCTGGGCACGAAACTGGGCGTCGCTCCCAACGACCTGAATGCTTCCACCTCACCGGTTCGCGCAGCCCAGGGTTTGCCAGACGGCAACAACTGGGCAGTGGGTGGCTACCGTACCGACAATATCCTCGAGTCCATTACCTCAGTCTCCAATGCTGCGATTCCCCCAGGCAACCCCGGGGGCGGCACTGTGTTGCGCAGTCGGCAGGGCTATCTGCCGGCTAATGGTGGGAGAGCCGACCCGAACGCACTTTACTTCCTTTCCGGTGGCGGCAATGACTTCCTGCAAGGCCGGGTACTCAGCCCCGCTCAAGCGGTCGCCGCCGGCGGCAGGCTGGCGGACAGCGCCCAGGCCCTGCAACAAGCCGGCGCGCGTTACATTATGGTGTGGATGCTACCCGACCTGGGCCTGACGCCGGCCATCAACGGCACCCCACAGCAAGCAGCGACTTCGGCCCTGAGCACTATTTTCAACCAGTCCCTGGTACAGCGTCTGTCACAAGTGGATGCGCAGGTTATCCCGCTGAACATCCCGCTGCTGTTGAACGAGGCCTTCGCCGATCCAGCGCGCTTCGGCCTAGCCACCGAGCAGAACCTGACGGGCACCTGCTTCAGCGGTAACAGTTGCACCGCCAACCCAACCTATGGCATCGGCGGCACCAACCCGGACCCAACCAAGCTGATCTACAACGACTCGGTCCACCCTACTGTGGCCGGGCAACGCTTGATTGCCGACTACGCCTATTCGCTACTCGCCGCGCCGTGGGAACTGACCTTGCTGCCGGAAATGGCCCAAGGCACATTGCGCGCCCACCAGGACGAGTTGCGTAACCAATGGCAAGCAGACAACGGCAGCTGGCAAGCCGTCGGCCAATGGCGCGCCATAGTGGCCGGCGGCGGCCAACGCCTGGATTTCGATGATCAGAGCAGCTCGGCCAGTGGCGACGGCAGCGGCTATAACCTGAATATCGGTGGCAGCTATCGGCTCGATGAAAACTGGCGCGTGGGCGTTGCCGCCGGCCTGTATCGGCAGACACTCGAAGCCGGCGCCAATGATTCAGACTACAAGCTCAACAGCTATATGGGCACGGCATTCGCTCAGTATCAGCAGAACCACTGGTGGGCCGATGCCGCATTGACCGGCGGCAAGCTGGACTTCGACAGCCTCAAACGCAAGTTTGCCCTGGGTATCAGCGAAGGCTCGGAGAAAGGTGACACCGATGGCTGGCTCTGGGCCCTGAGCGGCCGCGTGGGGTATGACATCGCCGCGCCGGGCAGCGACTGGCACCTCTCGCCGTTCATCAGCGCCGATTACGCGCGGGTTGAAGTCAATGGTTACTCGGAGAAAAGCAGCCGCTCCACCGCCCTGACCTTTGACGATCAACAACGCGACTCCAAACGCCTGGGCGTCGGCCTGCAAGGCAGCTACCGCATCACGCCGCAAACCCAGGTTTTTGGCGAAGTGGCCCACGAGCATGAGTTTGAAAATGACACCCAGAAGGTGAACATTTCGCTCAACAGCGTGCAGGGGATCGACTTCAAGCTCGACGGGTATACGCCTCGCAGTAATTCTGACCGCTTGAGCCTGGGTGTCAGCCACAAGCTGACTCAGGACCTGGCGTTGCGGGCGGCGTATAACGTGAGAAAGGATGACAACTTGACCCAGCAAGGCATCAATGTCGGAGTCAGTCTGGATTTCTAAATACTGCGCAAAATAAATGTGGGAGCTGGCTTGCCTGCGATGGCGGTGGATCAGTCACTGAATATCTCAAGTGACACACCGTCGTCGCGAGCAAGCCCGCTCCCACATTTTTTATTCCAGCTTTAGTCTTGTGGAGTTTGCTCTGCCAATGCCACGGCACGGAACATCGCCCGACGCTTGTTGAGGGTTTCTTCCCATTCAAGGGCCGGCACCGAGTCTGCCACAATCCCGCCACCAGCTTGCACATGCAGCTCGCCGTTCTTGATCACCGCCGTGCGGATCGCAATGGCGGTATCCATATTGCCGTTCCAGGCAAAATACCCGACGGCGCCGCCGTAGACACCACGCTTGACCGGCTCCAGTTCGTCGATAATTTCCATCGCACGGATCTTCGGCGCCCCCGACAATGTGCCCGCCGGCAAAATCGCTCGCAGGGCGTCCATCGCCGTCAGCCCGGCCTTCAGCTCGCCGGTGACGTTGGACACGATATGCATCACATTGGAATACCGTTCGATGACCATCTTCTCGGTCAGTTTCACCGAGCCGATTTCCGAGACACGCCCGGTGTCATTGCGCCCCAGGTCGATCAGCATCAGGTGTTCGGCAATTTCCTTTTCGTCGCTGAGCAGGTCTTCTTCCAGCGCCACGTCGGCTTCTTCGGTCGCCCCTCGGGGGCGCGTGCCGGCAATCGGGCGCACGGTGATCAGGTTGTCTTCAACCCGCACCAGCACTTCCGGCGAACTGCCCACGACGTGGAAGTCGCCGAAGTTGAAGAAGTACATATACGGCGTCGGGTTGAAGCAACGCAGTGCGCGGTACAGGTCAATCGGTGCCGCCTTGAAGTCGATGGACATGCGTTGCGACGGCACCACTTGCATGCAGTCACCGGCAAGGATGTATTCCTTGATGGTATCGACGGCGCGCTCGTAGTCATCCTGGGTAAAGCTTGAGCGGAACACCGGGTCGGCCGCCGGGGGGCGGCTGAGGTCCAGGCCGCGACGCGGGGTGATCGGCTGGCGAAGTTTTTCCAGCAACGCTTCCAGGTTGGCCTGGCCTTGTTCGAAGGCATCAGCCTGGGCGGGGTCGGCGAGGACAATCGCATGCATCTTGCCGGCGAGGTTGTCGAACACCACCACCGCGTCGGACACCATCAGCAAAATGTCCGGCACCCCCAGCGGGTCCGGGTTCGGGCATTTGCCCAGGCGTTTTTCCACATAGCGCACGCAGTCATAGCCGAAGTACCCCACCAGGCCGCCATTGAAGCGCGGCAGGCCAGCAATGGTCGGCACGTTGTAGCGCGCCTTGAAGGTTTCGACAAAGGCCAGCGGGTCTTCTACGTCATGGCTTTCGATCTCCACGCCGTCATGGGTGATGCTCACATGATGGTCGTGCACCCGCAGCACCGTGCGGCATGGCAGGCCAATGATCGAGTAACGGCCCCACTTCTCGCCGCCTTGTACCGACTCAAGCAGGTAAGAGTTGGGCTCATCGGCCAGCTTCAGGTAGATCGACAGCGGCGTATCGAAGTCGGCCAGGGTTTCGCAAGCCATGGGGATACGGTTGTAGCCGGCAGCGGCCAAACGCAGGAATTCTTCGCGGGTCATGAGGTGCCTCGTGGTGTGAGGGTCAAGTCAGGTAGGCAAACGTGCCGCACACGCGGCCAGGATCAGTCAGGCGCGCCAACGCCAGCGGGCCAGGGCCTTGATGACTTTCATCCAGAGTTTGCGAGTGACCACCACGATGGAATTTCCAGAAGGGGACGAATCAATGTCGGGCAACGTTATCTCAGCGCCCGCGCCCAAGCAACCGGGGATTAGCAGTCGCAGGTCATCAATGACCAGCGCGGGGGACTCCTCCGCAATCGGCCGGCCATGGTTGTAACCATAACTCAAGGCCACGCACTGCACGCCCGCCGCTTTAGCCGCCAGCACATCACTGCGCGAATCGCCGACAAACAGCGACTGAGACGCCGGAATATTGGCCATTTTCATTACGAAAAACAGGGCCGCAGGGTCTGGTTTTTTCTGCGGTAAAGTATCGCCGCCGATAATCCAGCGGAAATAGCGCCCGATTTTCATCTGGTCCAACAACGGCGCAACGAAGCGCTCCGGCTTGTTGGTGATCAGGGCCATTTCCACGCCCTGCTTGCTCAACCACTTGAGGGTGTCACGCACGCCGGGGTAAACCACGGTCAGTTCGTGGCTGCTTTCGTAAGCGGCATTGAACAGCTCCAAGGCATGTTCTGCCTCGACCTCATCCACGCCCGTGGCATCGATGTCGTTGGCCAGGGCCCGGCGCACCAACATCGGCGCGCCATTGCCGACCCACTTGCGCACTGACTCGATGCCTGCCGGTTTGCGCCCCAGCTTGAGCAGCATCTGGTCCACCGCGGCCGCCAGGTCGGGCACCGAGTCGATCAAGGTACCGTCCAGATCGAACATCACCAGCCGTGGCAATTTGCCGGGGAACAACTGCTCAAAACCGCTCATGGACGCGCCAGCGCCAGTTCGGCACGCATCTTGTCAATGACGGCCTGGTAGTCCGGGGCATTGAAAATAGCCGAGCCGGCCACGAAGGTATCGGCACCCGCTGCGGCGATCTCACGGATATTGTTGACGTTAACGCCGCCGTCAATCTCCAGGCGAATGTCACGCCCCGACGCATCAATCAGCGCACGGGCCTCACGCAGCTTGTTCAAGGTGCCAGGGATGAACTTCTGCCCGCCGAAGCCTGGGTTGACGCTCATCAGCAAGACCATGTCGACCTTGTCCATCACGTACTCAAGCACGCTCAGCGGAGTGGCCGGGTTGAATACCAGGCCCGCCTTGCAGCCGCCTTCGCGGATCAGTTGCAAGGTGCGGTCAACGTGCAATGTAGCTTCCGGGTGGAAGGTGATGTAAGTCGCACCCGCCTCGATGAAGTCACCGACGATACGGTCTACCGGACTGACCATCAGGTGCGCATCAATCGGCGCGGTGATGCCGTACTTGCGCAACGCGGCGCACACCATCGGGCCGATGGTCAGGTTGGGTACGTAGTGGTTGTCCATGACATCGAAGTGCACGAAGTCGGCACCGGCGGCCAACACCTTGTCCACTTCCTCACCCAGGCGGGCGAAGTCGGCAGAGAGAATCGATGGAGCAATGACGAAGGGCTGCATGACGCACCTTTTTTGAGCTAAATCACGATGGCGCGCATTGTATACCTCATGCTTTGCTGCGCGCACCGTGACCTATCTCAACGGTTAGTAAGCTGCCCGGTAGATTTTTTCGATATCGGCGGCGCTGAGCTTGCGCGGGTTGTTACGCATCAAGCGTTCAATGCCTGCAGCTTCGCTGGCCATGGCCGGGATGGCGTCCTCGGGCACGCCGAAACTGCGCAGGCCGGACGGGATCTCCACTGCCGCACATAACCGCGTCATCGCCTCTACAGCCTGGTCGGCAGCGTCATTCACACTCAGCCCGGCGATATTGACGCCCATGGCCTGGGCGATGTCCTGCATACGCTCGACGCAGGCCAATTTGTTCCAGTGCATGACATACGGCAGCAACAGCGCATTACTGACGCCATGGGCAATATTGAAGCGCCCACCCAACGGGTACGCCAGCGCATGCACGGCACCGACGCCCGCGTTGCCAAAGGCCATGCCGGCCATCAGGCTGGCGGTGGCCATGTCGTCACGGGCCTGCAGGTTGGCCGGGTTGGCGTAAGCCTTGGGCAACGCGCTGGCAATCAATCTGATCGCACCGATGGCCAGGGCGTCGGTAATCGGCGAGGCATGCAGCGACAGGTAGGACTCGATGGCATGCACCAAGGCGTCCACGCCACTGGCGGCCGTGACACCTCGCGGGCAGGTCAAGGTCATTTGCGGGCTGATCAGCGCGACATCCGGCAGCAAGTAATCGCTGACGATGCCTTTTTTCAGCTGTGCAGCCTTGTCGGACAGTATCGCCACATTGGTCACCTCCGAGCCGGTACCGGCCGTGGTGGGGATGGCGATCAACGGCGGGCCTTTGCGCGGCACCTGATCGACGCCAAACAAGTCCGCCAGCGCGCCGTGATAACCGGCATAGGCCGCCACGCTCTTGGCGATGTCGATGGCACTGCCGCCGCCCACACCGATCAGGCCGTCATGCCCCCCTTCGCGGTACGCACGCATGCAGTCTTCGACGATGGCAATTTCCGGATCGGGCAGCACGCGGTCGAAGATTTCGTAGGCTCGATCACCCAGATGCTCCAAGGCCAGCGCCACGGTACCGGACTGGACCAGCGCGGCGTCAGTGACGATCAGTGGGTTATCCACATCCAGGCGCGTGAGTTCGGCAGCCAGTTGTTCGATGGCACCTGCACCGGTCAGCAGTTTGTGGGCGATCTTGAATGAGGAAGTACTCATGTGCGCGGCCTCTTATGAATGATGGGCTGGCACAAGAATAGCTGCCCCTGGCGTGTTGTCTGCCATTCATTGGTTGAATGGCCGCGCCGCGACCATCAAGACAGCTAACAAACCGCCGATAGCCTGTCGATAGCGAGAACCGCGCCTCATACCCCTGACAAATACCGACCAACCCATTAGGCTGCTGGAATCACTTCTGGCCGGGAATCAACGATGCTTTTTCTTCACCGTTCGGCACTGCCAGCATTGTGCCTGTCACTGCTGTTTACCAGCGTCTTGCCTGTTCAGGCCGAGGATGCACCCTCGCCTGCCGTCGAAAAACCGGCTGAACGCCAGGCCTTGCCCGAGCGTAGCCAGCAAGAAGCCAGTGCGCTCGAACGGCAGGTGCCGCAGCAGGAGCAACAGCAATTGCAAGCTGGTAGCGATTCGTTCCTGGCGCTATGGAAACCCGCCAACAGCGCCGAAGCCGAGGGTGTGGTGATTCTCGTACCAGGTGCCGGGGAGAACGCGGACTGGCCGCAGGCCATCGCGCCTCTGCGGCGCAAGTTACCGGACGCCGCCTGGGGCACCCTCAGCCTGTCATTGCCTGACGTCAGTGTGGACACCCTGCCGCCACGGCTCATCGAACCGCCGACAGCGGCGGTCGATACCAGCAGCAAAGAAGGCAGCACCGCTGCCAAGCCGGTCGAACAGGCCGCCAGTGCCGAGGCCGAAGGCACTGACCCGGCGGTGGTGCCGGGGGCGGATGAGCAGGACAAGACCGACGCCAAGCGCATCTTCGACCGTATCGACGCCGCTGTCGCCTTCGCCCAGACCCAAAGCGCCCGCAGTGTGGTGTTGCTCGGCCATGGCACCGGGGCCTGGTGGGCGGCACGCTACCTCAGCGAGAAACAACCCTCCCAGGTGCAGAGGTTGGTGATGGTGGCCGGCAAGACGCCTGCGGCTCGCCAACCGGACCTGCAGCAACTGGCGCCGGCCTTGAAGGTACCCACGGCGGACGTGTTCTATCAAGAGGGCGCCCAGGATCGCAAGAACGCCCTGGAGCGACTCCAGGCGGCCAAGCGCTCGAAGAATGACAGCTATAAGCAGGTGTCGCTCACGGCGTTACCCGGCAATAGCGCGGCGGAGCAAGAGCAGTTGTACCGCAGGGTTCGCGGGTGGCTGAGCCCGAAGGGCAGCGCAGACTGATCACATAGTCGACCATGTCGCACAACGATGTGGCAGGGGCAAGCCCCCTCCCACATGGCGTTGAGTGGCGATAGTCTCAACGAAAATCCCGCCGCTCGCGAATCAGCGCATAGGCGTTATGCAACTCTCGGGTTCGTTCGGTCGCCTCCCGCACTTGCGCGGGGCTGGCACCCGTGCCGGCGATCTTGTCCGGATGGTGACGGCTGAGCAGGCGGCGGTAGGCGCGCTTGATCACCGAAGGCTCAGTGGTTGCCGTCACCCCCAGGATACGCAACGCCTCCTGATAGGCACCGCCACGATTGGCCAATGGCTTGCGCTCCGGCGCGTAATCGGTCGCCAATGCCTGAAGCTGCTGTGGCGTCCAGCCCAACCACTTGCCCCACTGGTCGATCAGGTCGCGCTCGGCAGCATCCGCTCGACCGTCCGCCCACGCCATGCGCCAACAGGCGCGCAGCACGCCTTCCGCCGCATGGGGCTGCGTCTTGAGCACCCGCAGGTAACGGCGAACCCGGTCGCTGCCGGACTTGCCACGGTTGAAGGCGCTGATCGCGCGGCGCTGGGCCGGCTCACTCATGTCCAGTGCGCGCATCTCCTGGCGCGCTTGCTGGATATGCCCATCGACAACCCGGCCATTACTCTTGGCCAGGCGTCCCAGCAGCACAAACAGCAGTTCATCGTTGCGCAAAGCCGGGCGCCCACCCAGGCGTTCACGCAACTGCGCCCAACTGTGCAGTTGCAGACGGCGATCCAGCGCCTGCCCCAGCAATGCCCCCAACAGAGCCCCCGGGATACTGGCAATGGCAAAGCCAGCCCCGGCGCCGATCAGCGTCCCTGGCCACAACATCCTACTGCCCCGCTGTCAGCAAGGTTTCGACCTGCGCCAATCGCTCCAGCGTCCCTACATCCACCCAGCGTCCTGCCATGTGCTCCCCCGTTACCAAACCTTTGGCCATGGCCTCGCGCAACAGCGGGGCCAGCTTGAAGGCACCGGCGCTGCAACCCGCGAACAATTTAGGGTCGAGCACTGAAATGCCACTGAAGGTCAGGTTATCGGCACCGGGCGCGGCATCATGAAGCACACCGTGATCCAGGTAGAAATCCCCGCCCGAGGGGTGGTGTGCTGGGTTGTCGACCATCACCAAGTGCGCCAGGCCCCGGATCGGCTGCTTGAGCTGGATGAAATCGTAGTCAGTCCAGATATCGCCATTGACCACCAGAAACGGTTCGTCGCCCAGCAGCGGCAACGCCTGGAATATCCCGCCCCCCGTTTCCAGCGGTTCACCCTCCGGGGAGTAGCGGATGCGCAGACCGAACTGGGCACCGTCGCCCAGGTAGCTTTCGATCTGCTCGCCGAGCCAGGCGTGGTTGATCACGATCTCGGTAAAGCCGGCCTTCGCCAAGGCTTCAAGGTGATACTCGATCAGCCGCTTGCCGCCGGCTTGCACCAGCGGCTTGGGCGTATGCAGGGTGAGCGGACGCATGCGCTCGCCCTTGCCCGCCGCCAGGATCATCGCCTTCATACGCTGGCCTCGGCAGGTTCGCGCAGGCTGGCGAGTAACTCGCCCAGGTCACTCAACTCGGGTCGGTCGGCCAGCACCGCTTCTATATAAGCAAAGAAACGCGGCACGTCGGCCAGGTAGCGTGGTTTGCCGTCGCGGTGGCAGATACGCGAAAAGATGCCGATAACCTTGAGGTGACGCTGCACGCCCATCAGGTCGCTGGCACGCAGGAACTCCTCAAAGTCGTCCTGTACTGGAATCCCCAATTGTCCGGCACGCTGCCAATAGCCACGCTGCCATTCGCGCACGCGGGCCTGGGGCCAACTGAGGAAGGCGTCCTTGAACAGGCAGGTGATGTCATAGGTCACCGGGCCGTAGACCGCGTCCTGGAAATCCAGCACGCCAGGGCTTGGCTCACTGATCATCAGGTTGCGCGGCATGTAGTCGCGGTGCACCAGCACCTTGGGCTGGGCCAGGGCGCTGTCGATCAACTGCTGGCTGGCACGTTGCCAGAGGGCTTGTTGCTCAGGGTCGAGGTCGATGCCCAAGTGACGGCGCACATACCATTCCGGGAACAGTTCCAGCTCGCGACGCAATAAAGCCACGTCATAGCTGGGCAACGGTGCATCCATCGGCAATTGCTGGAAAGCCAGCAGCGCGTCGATGGCATCGGCAAATAATTGGTCGGCATTTTCACCGTCAATCACGTCCAGATAGGTTTTTGTGCCTAGGTCATTGAGCAAAAGAAAGCCACGGGGCAAATCTTCTGCATAAATTTTTGGCACATTTATTCCCGATTTCGCGAGCAAATGCGCAATATCGACGAAAGGTTTGCAGTTTTCCTGGGGGGGTGGCGCGTCCATGACGACGAACGTATGGGCACCGCCCTCCCATCGGAAGTAACGCCTGAAACTCGCGTCGCTGCTGGCCGCGGTCAATGTGGCCGGGGGCACGGGGCCCCAGTCCTGAGCGTTGAAAAGAATCGGCAACTGCTCATCCAGCCAGACTTCCAGCTGTTGTAAACGTAGATCGTGCTCGGGCATTACAAGGGTCTCCGACGGCGCTAGCCGTCAAGCGGGGCATGCTTTATTATCACGCATCTTTTTCAGACCATCGAGAGGCGTGCGGCCCAAACCGCGGGCAGATGGCACGCAGGAAGCCCGGACTAATAAGATGGCATTGAAATCCCCCGCGTTTCGTAGAAAATTTCCGTTGCTGGTAACCGGCAGTCTGCTGGCCTTGCAACCTTTCGCCACCTCATTCGTGGTCGCCGCGGAACAGTATGACTGCTCAGTCTCTGCTTCGGGTGCCTGGGATTGTGCGCCGAAGACGGCCGCCGCCCCATTGCCACCGCGCCCGGTGCATGACGGTGCTGCCGTCAGCTCGGCCAACAGCACGCCGCAAGGCAAAGCTGGCGGCAGCGTCGACGCCGAGCCCAAGACCATGCTGGTCACCGAAGCCAAGGGCCGTGGCCTGCGCTCGCGCAGCGCCGACTACAGCCACCTGGACTGGGTACCTCGCGACAAGCTGACCGCAGCACAGTTGGCCGAAACCGGCCCTTACTGCGGCGGCGCGTACATCGAGCCGACTCGTCCTGGCATGAACGACAAGACGAACAAGAGCGATGCGCCGACCTTCATCGGCGCCAAGGCCTCGCGTTACGAGCAGGAGCAGCAGGTCGCTACCCTGGCCGGTGACGTGGTCATGCGCCAGGGCAGCATGCAACTGGAAGCGGACGAAGCCAGCCTGTACCAGGCTGAGAACCGTGGCGAACTAAATGGCAAGGTGCGCCTGCGCGACAACGGCGCCCTGATCGTGGGTGACCACGCTCAAGTCCAGCTCGACACCGGCGCCGCCCAGATCGATAACGCCGAATACGTGATGCACAAGTCACGCATCCGCGGTAACGCGCTATACGCCAAGCGTGCAGAGAATGCGATCATCCGTCTCAAGGACGGTACGTACACCACCTGCGAGCCGGACAGCAACGCCTGGCAGCTCAAGGGCAACAACATCACGTTGAACCCGGCCACCGGTTTCGGTACGGCGACCAACGCGACGTTGCGGGTCAAGAACATCCCGATCCTGTACACCCCTTACATCTACTTCCCGATCGACGACCGTCGTCAATCCGGCTTCCTGCCGCCGAGCTTCAGCACCGGTGGGGAAACTGGCTTTACGCTGGTAACACCGTACTACTTCAACCTGGCGCCGAACTACGATGCCACGTTGTACCCGCAGTACATGACCAAGCGCGGCTTGTTGATGGAGGGCGAATTCCGCTATCTGACCAAGTCGAGTGAAGGGCAGTTTGGTGGGGCGTACCTCAACGACGACAATGACGAGCGCAAGAAGCAGACTGATTACGAAAAAACCCGCTATATGCTCAATTGGCAGCATAAGGGTGGGTTAGATTCGCGTCTGACGACCTTGGTTGATTACACCAAGATCAGTGATCCGTTCTATTTCCAGGATTTGAAGTCCTATCAGGAAGGCGTTCAGAGCCAGGACTTCCTGAACCAACAAGGTGCTTTGACCTATCGCGGGGATTCTTATCAGGCTCGCCTGAATGTCCAGGCGATGCAATTGGCCACGATTTCACAAATCACGCCGTATGATCGACTCCCGCAAATCACCTTTAATGGCTTGCTGCCGTACCATCCGGGGGGCGTCAATCTTTCCTATGAGACAGAAGCCGTAAGATTTGACCGCAACCTCAGAAGCGGCAATGTGGTTAACGAAGATGGCGGGCCCTTCAATCCCGATGGTTCCATTGGTGAGCGACGCCTGGATAACTACGTCAACGGCCTGACCCGCGCAAACGGTACGCGCTTGAACATAGCGCCTGCGATCGAGTACCCGATGACGTCAAGCTACGGCTTTATTACGCCAAGGCTCAAATACGTCTACACCAAGTATGACCTTGACCTGGACAGTAAAGGCAAGAAAGACATTGTCGACGGGCAGCTAGCTGCCACGGTGCCTGGTGCAGCTCCATACGCCGGCGGTGTATTCAAAAGCTCGCAAGATCGTGCAGTGCCAATTGCCAGCATCGACAGTGGTCTGTTCTTCGATCGCAATACCAACTGGTTCGGCAAAGACTATCGTCAGACCCTCGAACCGCGCGCGTTCTACCTTTATGTTCCCAATAAAGACCAGAGCGATATCCCGGTTTTCGACTCCGGTGAATACTCGTTCAGCTACGCATCGCTCTTCCGTGACAACCGCTTCGTTGGTAATGACCGGATAGGCGATGAAAACAAACTGTCCCTGGGCTTAACCAGCCGCTGGATTGAAGAAAACGGCTTCGAACGCCAGCGTGTTGCCATCGGCCAGGCCTTGTACTTCAAAGATCGTGAAGTTCAACTGCCGGGCGTATTGGCAGCAGACCGCGCCGACGCCCAGAGTGATGTATCCCCGGTAGCTCTTGAGTATGAGTTCCGCTTCAACCGTGACTGGCGTGCCACGGCCGACTATAACTGGGACACTGAAAGCCACACCCCTCGTTCGGGCAGCGCCATGTTCCACTACCAGCCGGAAGATAACCCGAACAAGGTGGTCAACCTCGGCTATCGCTATCGCAACGATCAGATCGTCTACAACCAGCTGACCGGCAAATGGCAATTCGGTGGTGACTTCGGCGAAGAAGGCAAGCCTGGCTTCGTGAAGGATTACTACAAAATCCAACAACACGACTTCTCGATGATGTGGCCGATCATTCCCCAGTGGAACCTGATCACGCGCTGGCAGTATGACTATGCTCGCAACCGTACCCTGGAAGCCTTTGGTGGTTTCGAGTACGACAACTGCTGCTGGAAACTGCGCGTCATCAACCGTTACTGGGTTTCCAACGACGAATACACGCAGATCGCCCCTCAGAACGAAAAGGGTGACCACGGGCTCTTCTTCCAGATCGTCCTTAAAGGACTCGGCGGCCTGACCGGCGCCAAGGTAGAGAGCTTCCTCGACAAAGGCATTGAAGGTTATCGTGAACGTGAAGACAAAGCTTTCTGAGTGTTTGCGCCCGCTAGTGCTGGGCGCGCTGTTCCTGGGTACTGTTTCGGCACACGCCGCAGTTCAACAGCTGGATAAAGTAGCGGCCATCGTCGACAACGACGTGATCATGCAGAGCCAGCTGGACCAACGGGTCAAGGAAGTTCAGCAAACCATCGCCAAGCGTGGCGGTGGTGTGCCACCGAGCAGCGTCCTGGAACCCCAGGTGCTGGAGCGTCTGATCGTCGAGAACCTGCAATTGCAGATTGGCGACCGTTCTGGCATCCGTATTTCAGACGAAGAATTGAACCAGGCCGTTGGCACCATCGCCCAGCGTAACAACATGAGCATTGATCAGTTCCGCGCCGCCCTGGCTCGCGATGGTTTGTCCTACGAGGACGCCCGTGACCAGATCAAGCGCGAAATGATCATCAGCCGTGTGCGCCAGCGCCGTGTGGCCGAGCGGGTTCAGGTGTCCGAGCAGGAAGTGAAGAACTTCCTGGCCTCGGACCTGGGCAAGATGCAGCTCTCCGAAGAGTTGCACTTGGCCAATATCCTGATCCCAACCCCGGACGGAGCCAACTCTGAGCAGCTTAATGCCGCCGCCGCTAAAACCCAGGCGATCTATGAGCGCCTGAAAGCGGGTGCAGATTTTGCCCAGATGGCCATTGCTCAGTCCGGCAGCGACAACGCCCTCGAAGGCGGTGACATGGGCTGGCGTAAAGCCGCTCAATTGCCACCTCCGTTTGATCGCGAATTGAGCGCCATGGAAGTCGGTGGTATTACCCAGCCAGCCCGCACCCCGGGTGGCTTCATCATCCTGAAGCTGCTGGAACGTCGCGGTGGCGAGACTTCGCTGAAAGACGAAGTCCATGTTCGTCACATCCTGGTCAAACCGAGCGAAATCCGCACTGAGGCACAAACCAAGGAACTGGCCCAGAAGATCTACGACCGCATTGAAAGCGGTGAAGACTTCGCCACCCTGGCTAAAAGCTTCTCGGAAGACCCAGGTTCTGCCCTTAACGGCGGCGACCTGAACTGGATCGACCCGAAAGCTCTGGTGCCTGAGTTCCAGCAGGTTATGGCCGAGACACCGCAAGGCGTATTGTCCAAGCCGTTCAAGACTCAGTACGGCTGGCATGTGCTGGAAGTGCTTGGCCGTCGCGCCACGGACAACACCACCCAGGCCCGCGAGCAGCAAGCCCTGAGCGTACTGCGTAACCGCAAATACGACGAAGAGCTGCAAACCTGGCTGCGTCAGATCCGTGACGAAGCGTATGTAGAGAACAAGCTGCCAGGCGCCGAGCAAACAGGCACCGACCAGGCACCCCAGTGAAACCCCAGCGTTTCGCGGTGACACCCGGCGAGCCAGCCGGCATTGGTCCAGACCTGTGCCTGCTGCTCGCCTCGCAACCCCAGCCACACCCCCTGATTGCCATTACCAGCCGCGACCTGCTCCTTGAGCGGGCCGCGCAACTGGGTGTGGCCGTCAACCTGCTGGACGTGGCGCCGGGCAACTGGCCCGACCTGCCGGCCCCCGCCGGCAGCCTGTATGTGTGGGACACCCCGCTGCAAGCCAAAGTGGTTGCAGGGCAGTTGAATACGGCCAACGCGGCATTTGTGCTGGAGACGTTGACCCGTGCGGGCCAAGGCTGCATCGACGGCGACTTCGCCGGCATGATTACCGCACCGGTGCACAAAGGTGTGATCAACGAATCCGGTATCGCCTTTTCCGGCCATACCGAATTCCTCGCGGAACTGACCCATACCGCTCAAGTGGTGATGATGCTCGCCACCCGCGGCCTGCGTGTGGCGCTGGTGACCACCCACTTGCCGCTGCGTGAAATCGCCGATGCCATCACTGCCGAGCGTGTGGAGCGTGTCACGCGCATCCTGCACAGCGACCTGCAACACAAATTCGGCATTGCCCAGCCGCGTATCCTGGTCTGTGGGCTTAACCCCCACGCCGGTGAAGGCGGCCACTTGGGCCATGAAGAAATCGACATCATTGAACCGACATTAGAGCGCCTGCGCCAAGAAGGCATGGACCTACGCGGCCCATTGCCTGCAGACACTCTGTTCACCCCCAAATATCTGGAGCACTGCGACGCAGTGCTGGCGATGTACCACGACCAGGGGCTGCCCGTGCTGAAATACAAAGGCTTCGGCGCCGCAGTCAACGTGACACTGGGCCTGCCGATCATCCGCACTTCCGTCGACCATGGCACCGCCCTGGACCTCGCAGGCAGCGGCAAGATCGATACCGGCAGCCTGCACGTGGCCCTGGAAACCGCCTATCAGATGGCCGAGACCCGTATATGACTGAGCATTACCAACACCGGGCGCGCAAGCGCTTCGGGCAGAACTTCCTGCATGACGCTGGCGTAATCGATCGCATCCTGCGCTCCATCCATGCCAAGCCAGAAGACCGCCTGCTGGAAATCGGCCCGGGCCAGGGCGCACTGACACAAGGCCTGCTGGCCAGCGGTGGGCAACTGGACGTGGTGGAACTGGACAAGGACTTGATCCCGATCCTCAACCAGCAGTTCGCCGGCAAGTCCAACTTCAATCTGCACCAGGGCGATGCGCTGAAGTTCGACTTCAATAGCCTCAATGCCGCGCCCAATAGCCTGCGGGTGGTGGGCAACCTGCCGTACAACATCTCCACACCGCTGATTTTTCACCTGCTGAACAACGCCGGGATCATCCGCGACATGCACTTCATGCTGCAAAAGGAAGTGGTGGAGCGCCTGGCCGCAGGCCCTGGCGGTGGTGACTGGGGCCGCTTGTCGATCATGGTCCAGTATCACTGCCGCGTAGAGCACCTGTTCAACGTCGGCCCGGGCGCGTTCAACCCGCCACCGAAGGTCGATTCAGCCATCGTGCGCCTGGTGCCGCATGCCGTACTGCCGCACCCGGCCAAGGATCACAAACTGCTGGAACGTGTGGTACGCGAAGCGTTCAACCAACGCCGCAAGACCTTGCGTAACACACTCAAAGCCCTGCTGAGCAATGCTGAAATCGAAGCCGCCGGCGTCGACGGCGGCCTGCGCCCCGAGCAACTGGACCTGGCCGCGTTCGTGCGCCTGGCTGACCAGCTTGCCATCCAGCCAGCGCCAACAGCGCAATAGGGTTCAACACCCTCCAATGTGGGAGCGGGCTTGCTCGCGAATGCGGTGGATCAGTTATAGATCAGTTGACTGACGCACCGCATTCGCGAGCAAGCCCGCTCCCACAGGTTTAACCGCGTTACGTTGATAGAGTCGTTTCATCAAGTTCAAGAGCCCAGACAGCATGTCTGGCCTAGTGCCCACCTCTTGGCCTAGACTGACCCGCATCTGCTGTCCTTCGCTTTTAAGGCCTCTTGCATGTCCGATCCTCGCTATCAGATAGACGTCAGCGTCGTCACCCGCTTCCTGGCGGACCAGTCGCAACCCGAACATAACCGCTTCGCCTTTGCCTACACCATTACAGTGAAGAACAACGGGCTGGTGCCGGCCAAGCTGCTGTCGCGCCACTGGGTCATCACCGATGGCGACGGCCAGGTCGAGGAAGTGCGCGGGGCAGGCGTTGTCGGCCAGCAACCGTTGATCGACAGCGGCGCCAGCCACACTTATAGCAGCGGCACGGTAATGACCTCCAAGGTCGGCACCATGCAAGGCTCGTATCAAATGAAGGCCACCGACGGCCAACTGTTCGATGCAATCATCAAGCCCTTCCGCCTGGCTGTGCCAGGAGCCCTGCACTGATGGCAACGTACGCGGTCGGCGACCTGCAAGGCTGCCTGGACCCTCTCAAGCGCCTGCTGGAGCGCGTAGCCTTCGACCCGGCAAATGATCGCTTGTGGTTGGTGGGAGACTTGGTTAACCGGGGCCCACAGTCCCTGGAAACCCTGCGCTACCTCTATGGCCTGCGTGATTCCTTGGTATGCGTGCTGGGCAACCATGACCTGCATCTGCTTGCGGCCGGCAACAATATCGAGCGCCTCAAAAAAGGCGACACCCTGCGGGAAATTCTCGAAGCCCCAGACCGCGCTCAACTGCTCGACTGGCTGCGCCGGCAAAAACTCATGCACTACGACGAGGATCGCAACATGGCCTTGGTGCATGCCGGTATCCCGCCGCAGTGGACGCTGAAAAAAGCCCTCAAGTGCGCCGCCGAAGTTGAAAGTGCATTGGGTGATGACAACCTGTACACCGCTTACCTCGACGGCATGTACGGCAACGACCCAGTGAAGTGGGACAACGACCTCACCGGCGTGGCCCGCCTGCGAGTCATCACCAACTACTTCACGCGGATGCGCTTCTGCACGGCCGAAGGCAAACTGGACCTCAAAAGCAAGGAAGGCGCCGACACCGCCCTGCCCGGCTACAAGCCCTGGTTCGCCTACAAGGAACGCAAGACCCGAGACACAAAGATCATCTTTGGCCACTGGGCCGCGCTGGAAGGCAAGTGCGATGAACCCGGCGTGTTCGCCCTCGACACCGGTTGCGTGTGGGGCGGTGCCATGACCCTGATGAACATCGACACGGGCAAGCGCCTCGACTGCCAGTGCGAATCGCCCCTTTCCATTACCCTGCCGGCCACCGCCAAGCAATAGGAGCCCGCCATGACCGAATTCAAACGTATCCCTCCCCAAGAAGCACAGACCCTGCGCGAGCAAGGTGCCGTAGTCGTCGACATCCGCGACCAGCCTACTTATGCCGCCGCTCACATCACCGGCGCCCAGCACTTGGACAACGTCAACATCGCCGACTTCATCCGCGCCGCCGACCTCGATGCACCGCTGATCGTCGCCTGCTACCACGGCAATTCCAGCCAGAGTGCAGCCGCGTATCTGATCAGCCAGGGTTTCTCTGACGTCTACAGCCTGGACGGCGGGTTTGAGCTGTGGCGTACGACCTATCCCGCGGAAATTTCCTCGGGCGATTCGCAATAATTTTTTTCACACCCCGCTACCCCGCGTGACGCTTGGGCTTGCGCCGTTTCTGACGAACGGCGCGGCTAAACTAATTGCGCATCGCGCCTTGACCTCCCGGATTCCGAACTATCCTTAAGCGCAGGCCATCCGAATCAGGGGAGAGCCGGTACACCGGCGTACGGGTCATCGGTAGCGTTTCAGGGTGTTCTGGGGGGAAAACAGCCATTGGCGTGCGTCAATGACTGCCAGCATCGACTGATTGATCCGGCGTCGGCTCCACGTATCGAGCGAGGTGACGACGTCATGAGTATCTTTAGCCACTTCCAACAACGCTTCGCGTCCACACAGCAGGAAGAACTCACGCTTCAGGAGTATCTCGAGCTGTGCAAACAGGACCGCAGCACCTACGCTTCTGCCGCCGAACGCTTGCTATTGGCGATTGGCGAGCCAGAACTGGTGGAAACCGCCAATAATTCGCGCCTGTCGCGGATATTTTCCAACAAGGTGATCCGCCGCTATCCGGCCTTTGAAGACTTCCATGGGATGGAAGAATGCATCGACCAGATCGTTTCCTACTTCCGCCATGCCGCCCAAGGCCTGGAAGAGAAGAAGCAGATCCTCTATTTGCTCGGCCCGGTCGGCGGCGGCAAATCGTCCCTGGCGGAAAAGCTCAAGCAATTGATCGAGAAGGTGCCCTTCTATGCGATCAAGGGCTCGCCCGTCTTCGAGTCCCCCTTGGGCCTGTTCAACGCCACGGAAGATGGCGCGATCCTCGAGGAAGACTTCGGTATCCCGCGGCGCTACCTCAACACCATCATGTCGCCCTGGGCCACCAAGCGCCTGGCCGAGTTCGGCGGTGACATCAGCCAGTTCCGGGTGGTGAAACTCTACCCGTCGATCCTCAACCAGATCGGCGTGGCCAAGACCGAACCCGGCGATGAAAACAATCAGGACATTTCGGCACTGGTGGGCAAGGTCGATATCCGAAAACTGGAAGAGTTTCCGCAGAACGATGCCGATGCCTACAGCTATTCGGGCGCATTGTGCCGGGCCAACCAGGGCCTGATGGAGTTCGTGGAGATGTTCAAGGCACCGATCAAGGTGCTGCACCCACTGCTCACCGCTACCCAGGAAGGTAACTACAACAGTACCGAAGGCCTGGGGGCGATTCCATTTACCGGGATCCTGCTGGCTCACTCCAACGAATCGGAATGGCATACCTTCCGCAATAACAAGAACAACGAAGCCTTCATCGACCGGATCTATATCGTCAAGGTGCCGTACTGCCTGCGGGTCAGTGACGAAATCAAGATTTACGACAAACTGCTGTTCAACAGCTCCCTGGCCAAGGCCCATTGCGCCCCCGACACCCTGAAAATGCTTGCCCAGTTCACCGTACTGTCGCGCCTCAAGGAGCCGGAGAACTCCAATATCTATTCGAAGATGCGCGTCTACGACGGCGAAAACCTCAAGGACACCGATCCCAAGGCTAAGTCGATCCAGGAATACCGTGATACAGCCGGTGTGGACGAGGGCATGAACGGTCTGTCGACGCGCTTTGCGTTCAAGATCTTGTCCAAGGTCTTCAACTTCGATCCCCACGAGATTGCCGCCAACCCGGTGCACTTGCTCTATGTGCTGGAACAACAGATTGAACAGGAGCAATTCCAGGCCGAAACTCGTGAGCGCTACCTGCGCTTCCTCAAGGAATACCTGGCGCCGCGCTACATCGAGTTCATCGGCAAGGAAATCCAGACCGCTTACCTGGAGTCCTACAGCGAATACGGCCAGAACATTTTCGACCGCTACGTCCTGTACGCCGATTTCTGGATCCAGGATCAGGAATACCGCGACCCGGAAACCGGCGAAATCCTCAATCGCGTGGCCCTCAACGAAGAATTGGAAAAAATCGAGAAACCCGCCGGCATCAGCAATCCGAAGGACTTCCGCAACGAAATCGTCAATTTCGTACTGCGCGCCCGTGCCAACAACAACGGCAAGAACCCCACTTGGCTCAGCTACGAGAAGCTGCGGGTGGTCATCGAGAAGAAAATGTTCTCCAACACCGAGGACCTGCTGCCCGTCATCAGCTTCAACGCCAAGGCCAGCAAGGAGGATCAGCAAAAACACAACGACTTCGTCACACGCATGGTCGAGCGAGGCTACACCGACAAACAGGTACGACTGCTCTCCGAGTGGTACCTGCGGGTTCGCAAATCGCAGTAAGGCAGCGGCAAGCGCGCACTGCCAGGCATCCGGCCTGGCAGTTGACCGCTTGTCTCTAAGCTTCCAGCCCGCGGCTTGAAGCTTGTAACGTGAAGCTGCCCGGAGGGCTCCCCATGAGCTATGTGATCGACCGACGCCTCAATGGCAAGAACAAGAGCACGGTAAACCGCCAGCGTTTCCTGCGGCGTTACCGTGACCACATCAAAAAGGCGGTAGAAGAGGCCGTCAGCCGCCGTTCCATCACCGACATGGAGCATGGCGAACAAATCAGCATTCCCGGACGGGACATCGACGAACCGGTACTTCACCATGGCCGCGGCGGCAAACAGACCGTGGTGCACCCGGGTAACAAGGAATTCACCACTGGCGAACATATCCAGCGCCCACAAGGCGGTGGCGGCGGCAAAGGCCCGGGCAAAGCCGGCAACTCTGGCGAAGGCATGGATGAATTCGTATTCCAGATCACTCAGGAAGAATTCCTCGAATTCATGTTCGAAGACCTCGAACTGCCCAACCTAGTCAAACGCAACCTGACCGGCACCGATACCTTCAAGACCGTACGTGCAGGGATCAGCAACGAGGGCAACCCGTCGCGCATCAACATCATCCGCACCCTGCGTTCAGCCCACGCACGGCGTATCGCCCTCTCCGGCAGCAGCCGCGCCAAACTCAAGCAGGCCAAGGAAGAGTTGGCACGCTTGAAGCGCGAAGAACCGGATAACTTCGGCGATATCCAGGAAATCGAGGCGGAAATCGAAAAACTCAGCGCGCGCATCCACCGCGTGCCGTTCCTCGATACCTTTGACTTGAAATACAACCTGCTGGTCAAGCAACCCAACCCCAGCTCCAAGGCGGTGATGTTCTGCCTGATGGACGTTTCCGGCTCCATGACCCAGGCCACCAAGGACATCGCCAAGCGCTTCTTCATCCTGCTGTACCTGTTCCTGAAACGGAACTACGACAAGATTGACGTAGTGTTCATCCGCCATCACACCAGCGCGCGAGAGGTGGACGAAGAGGAGTTTTTCTACTCGCGGGAAACTGGCGGCACCATTGTTTCCAGCGCACTGAAGCTGATGCAGGAGATCATGGCCGAGCGCTACCCCGCCAACGAGTGGAACATCTACGCCGCCCAAGCCTCTGACGGCGACAACTGGAACGACGACTCGCCGATCTGCCGGGACATTTTGATCAACCAGATCATGCCGTTCGTGCAGTACTACACTTACGTCGAAATTACCCCCCGTGAGCACCAGGCCCTGTGGTTCGAATACGAGCGCATCGGCGAAGCCTTTGCCGACACGTTCGCCCAGCAGCAACTGGTCTCGGCCGGCGATATCTACCCGGTCTTCCGTGAACTCTTCCAGCGCAGGTTAGTGACATGACCGCCAAAAAAGAGAACAAGCGCCAACCCATTTCCACCGGTTCCGAGTGGACCTTCGAACTGATCCAGGCCTATGACCGGGAAATCAGCCGTATCGCGGCGGGTTATGCCTTGGACACCTATCCCAATCAGATAGAAGTCATCACCGCTGAACAGATGATGGATGCCTATGCCTCGGTGGGCATGCCCCTGGGCTATCACCATTGGTCCTACGGGAAACACTTTCTCAGTACCGAGAAGTCCTACACACGCGGCCAGATGGGCCTGGCCTACGAGATCGTGATCAACTCCGACCCGTGCATCGCGTACCTGATGGAAGAAAACACCATCTGCATGCAGGCGCTGGTAGTGGCCCATGCCTGCTATGGGCATAACAGTTTCTTCAAGGGCAACTACCTGTTTCGCACCTGGACCGATGCCAGTTCGATCATTGATTACCTGGTGTTCGCCAAGCAATACATCATGCAGTGCGAGGAGCGCCACGGTATCGATGCGGTGGAAGACCTGTTGGACTCCTGCCACGCGCTGATGAATTATGGGGTCGATCGCTATAAGCGTCCCTATCCTATTTCCGCCGAAGAGGAACGCCTGCGCCAGAAGGAGCGCGAGGAGCACCTGCAGAAACAGATCAACGACCTGTGGCGCACCATCCCCAAGCGCGCCGACAAGAACAGCGACAAGGACAATGCCCGCTTCCCCGCCGAACCGCAGGAAAACATCCTGTATTTCCTCGAAAAGCACGCACCGCTGCTGGAGCCCTGGCAGCGCGAAATCGTGCGTATCGTGCGCAAGATCGCGCAATATTTTTATCCCCAGCGCCAAACCCAAGTAATGAACGAAGGCTGGGCAACCTTCTGGCATTACACCCTGATGAACGACCTGTACGACGAAGGCCTGGTCACTGACGGCTTCATGATGGAGTTCCTCACGTCCCATACGAGCGTGGTCTTCCAGCCAGGCTTCGACAGCCCGTACTACAACGGCATCAACCCCTATGCACTGGGTTTTGCCATGTACCGCGATATCCGCCGCATGTGCGAGCACCCCACGGAGGAAGACCGCCGCTGGTTCCCGGAAATCGCCGGCAGCGACTGGCTATCGACCATCAAGTTCGCCATGAGCAGCTTCAAGGATGAGAGTTTTATCCTGCAGTACCTGTCGCCTCAGGTGATCCGCGACCTCAAGTTGTTCAGCATCCTGGACGACGACCTCAAGGATGACCTGGTGGTGCCTGCCATCCACGACGAACCCGGCTACCGCATCATTCGCGAAACCCTGGCCGCGCAATACAACCTGGGTAACCGCGAGCCTAACGTTCAGATCTACAGCATTGATGTGCGTGGCGACCGTTCGCTGACCCTGCGTCACCAGCAACACGACCGCAAACCCTTGGGCGAATCCACTGAGGAAGTGCTCAAGCACCTGCATCGGCTCTGGGGTTTTGATATTCATTTGGAAACCCTGCAGGGCGACCAAGTGATGAAGACCCACCATGTACCACCGCGCAGCGATCATAACGACAACGACTATGGCCGCCTGGACATGGCCGTCGTGCATCTCTGAAACAGCAAAGCCTCCATTGGCCAGGCTCAGGCGTTATCCTGTGCCGCTAATGGAGGCTTTTTCATGAAAATCTACAAAGTCGGCGGCGCCGTGCGTGATCGCCTTCTGGGCATCGAGGTCACCGATATAGACCGCGTCGTCGTTGGCGCGACGGCTGAAGAGATGCTCGCCAAGGGTTATAAACCGGTGGGCGCCGATTTTCCGGTGTTTCTCGATCCGAAAAACGGTGACGAATACGCCCTCGCTCGCACCGAACGCAAGAATGGCCGGGGTTACGGTGGCTTTATATTCCATGCGAGCCCCGACGTTACGCTGGAAGAAGACCTGATCCGGCGTGACCTGACCATCAATGCCATGGCGGAGGATGACGAGGGTAACCTGACTGATCCTTATCAGGGACAACGCGATCTTGAAGCGCGTCTTTTACGGCATGTTTCTCCCGCGTTCGCCGAAGATCCCCTCCGCGTACTACGCGTTGCGCGTTTCGCCGCGCGCTATGCGCCTCTCGGCTTCACAGTCGCCCCTGAGACCCTCGAATTAATGCGCCAACTCAGTGAGTCCGGCGAGTTGGAGGCCCTTACCCCCGAGCGCAGTTGGAAGGAAATCTCACGGGCGCTGATGGAAGATCAACCCCAGGTATTTATCCAAGTACTGCGTGACTGCGACGCACTGAAAACCTTGATGCCGGAGGTGGATGCGCTGTTCGGCGTGCCGCAGCCCGCAGCTCACCACCCGGAAATAGACACCGGCTTGCATACCTTGAGCGTGCTGCAGCAAGCAGCCCTGCACAAGCAACCGCTGAGCGTGCGCTGGGCCTGCCTGCTGCACGACCTGGGCAAAGGCCTGACGCCTGTGGATAAGTTGCCGCAGCACATTGCCCACGAACATCGCGGCTTGAAGCTGATCAAAGCGGTGAACGAGCGTTTCAAGGTGCCGAGGGATTGCCAGGAGTTGGCCTTGCTGGTGGGGCAATATCATACTCACGGGCATCGCGCGCTTGAACTCAAGGCCTCGACATTGCTGGAGTTGCTGCAAAGCTTCGACGTGTACCGTCGGCCGCAACGCTTTGAAGAGTTCGTGGCGGCCTGCGAAATGGACGCTCGTGGCCGCGAGGGTTTTGAGCAACGCAGTTATCCACAGGCCGATTATTTGCGCGGAGCGGCAAAGGTGGCACGCGAAGTGCCGGTCGCGCCGCTGCTAGAAAAGGGTTTCAAAGGCCCCGAACTGGGCGAGGCGCTCAAGCGCGAACGGCTCAAGGCGCTTAAAGCCTACAAAGAACAGCAAAAGCCCTTGTAGGAGCGAGCTTGCTCGCGAAGAACCTCAACGATGACGCAGCGCCCTCAGGTTTTTCGCGAGCACGCTCGGCTCCTACAAAAGAGCTTGTGGCGTGAGTGGCTGACCCTGCCACTCGAACGCCACAGGCGCCAATACCTGATCAATTTGCGCGTCTCGCCACAACTCGGCCATTGTCTTGCCCGCCTCCGGGTGCAGACGCTCCGGCGCCATCATCGACAGCGGCCACAACACAAAGGCGTTTTTCAGAATTTCGGCTCGCGGCAAGATCAAGCCATCGAAATTGCCCACCCAATCGCCATACAACAACACATCGATATCCAACGGCAGGCCTTTGCGGTCGGGCGCGTAGCGGCCGTTGTCGGCCTCGATGGATTTCAACCGGCGATCGAGTTCCATCAACGGCAGGTCGGTATAAGCCGACACCACCAGATTGAAAAACGGCCCACTTTTGATCCCCACCGGCTGGCTTTCGAACACCGCCGAACAGCGCATATCCGTCAAGAAGCCCGCCAACGCATCCAAGCCGGCGCATAGACGAGCCTCGCGGTCGATATTGCTGCCAAGCCCGAGGTAAACCTGAGTCAACGACATCCGCGCTCCATCTCCACGCCCACGCCCTTGGCAGCCGGTACCGCGCCGGGCTTGGTCAACTTGAGGTGCAGCCAGGGAATCTGGAACTCACTCATCAGCACTTCGGCCAAACGCTCGGCAAAGGTTTCCACCAGTTGGTACTGGGAATGCTCGGCAAAGGCCTGGATACGCGCAGACACCCTGGCGTAATCCAGTGCCAGGGTCAGGTCGTCACCTGCCGCAGCTGGGCGATTATCCCAGGCGAAGCTCAGGTCCAGGCGCAGGCATTGCCGGATTCCGCGCTCCCAGTCGTAAGCCCCGATCACGGTGTCGACTTCCAGGCCTTCGATAAACACTCTGTCCAAGCACTTTTCTCCGCAGCACGACAAGGGCGCGATGCCCCGTTAGAATCAGGGCGTCCTCGCCCGGAATAGTTAGCATGTTTTGGTCACTGGCGATTTTCGCCTACCTGCTCGGCTCGCTGTCCTTCGCCATTTTGCTCAGCCGCTTGACGGGAAATCCCGATCCGCGAATGAGTGGCTCAGGCAATGCCGGCGCCACCAATATGTTGCGCCTGGCCGGCAAGAAACTCGCCGTCCTGACCTTGCTGGGCGACGTCTGCAAGGGCCTGCTGCCCGTGCTCATCGCCAGCCTCGTCGGCCTTAGCTTGCAACAGCAAGCCTGGGTGGGCCTGTGTGCCGTCCTGGGCCACCTGTTCCCGTTGTACTTCCGCTTTCGCGGCGGCAAGGGCGTCGCCACGGCGGCCGGCATGCTGCTGGGCATTTACCCCCCTGCGGCGTTACTGGCCATGCTCGCCTGGCTGCTGACGTTCTACCTGACCCGCACCAGCTCGCTGGCCGCGCTGATTGCCACGCCGCTGACCCTGCCGCTGCTGGCCTGGCAGGAACCAGAAGCGCTGCTACCGATGAGCGTGCTGACACTGCTGATCGTCTGGCGCCACCGCGGCAATCTACGCGACCTGTTTGCCGGGCGCGAACGGCATTTTTAAATACCCCGCCTGGACCCGGTGCCCTTGAACCTTACAACGGCGGCAATTGCTCCATCGGCCAGCGCGCCTGCACGCTGATCGCCAGACTTTCGTGCTGCCCGGCCTGCAAGCGCTGGCAACCGGCGTAGGCAATCATCGCGCCGTTGTCAGTGCAGAACTCAGGGCGTGCGTAAAACACGTTGCCATTCATGTCGCCGAGCATTTTTTCCAGGGAACTGCGCAACGCCTTGTTGGCGCTGACGCCGCCTGCGATCACCAGCCGCTTCATGTCCGCCTGTTTCAGGGCGCGCTTGCACTTGATGGTCAAAGTCTCCACCACAGCCTGCTGGAACGCCAGCGCGATGTCGCAACGGGCTTGCTGGCCGTCGTCCCCGGCGCTGACGCTCTGCTGCCAGGTGTTCAAGGCAGAGGTTTTCAAGCCGCTGAAACTGAACATCAAGCCAGGGCGATCACACATCGGCCGCGGGAAGGTGTAGCGACCGGCAACGCCGTTCTCGGCAAGACGGGCGATTTCCGGCCCCCCCGGATAATTAAGCCCCATCATCTTCGCGGTTTTGTCGAACGCTTCACCGGCGGCATCGTCCAGCGACTCGCCCAACAGTGTGTATTGACCGATCCCATCCACCTGAACCAGCTGCGTATGCCCGCCCGAAACCAACAAAGCGACGAACGGGAACTCCGGCGGTGTTTTTTCCAGCATGGGCGCCAATAAGTGGCCTTCCATATGGTGCACACCAAGAGCAGGAATACCCCAGGCAAAGGCCAGCGCCTGGGCGCAAGAGGCCCCAACCAGCAGGGCTCCGACCAATCCGGGCCCTGCCGTATAGGCGATGGCATCGATCTCGGTTGCCACACAACCGGCCTCATCCAGCACCTGGCGGATCAATGGCAGCATGCGCTTGACGTGATCGCGGCTGGCAAGCTCCGGCACCACGCCGCCATAGGCGCGATGCAGGTCGATCTGACTGAACAGTGCATCGGCCAAAAGCCCGCGTTCACTGTCGTATAGTGCGACTCCGGTTTCGTCGCAGGAGGTTTCAAGTCCCAGTACTAGCATGGGTTTGCGCCTTGTAGAGGCTGAATTCGAAGGCGCGCATAATAGTCGCCACTCCCCCTCCCGACTAGCGGTTTTCGATCAGAGGCTTTGCATTCCGGGCAATGAGGGGTTAACATCCGCAACCCTTAAAAACCGACGACCTCAGCCGCGAATTTTTTGCGACGAGAACGTTGATTCCCGGTAATGAAAGAAGGTAGCTCTGGATGCCAGCCGTCAAAGTAAAAGAGAACGAACCCTTCGACGTAGCTCTGCGTCGTTTCAAGCGCTCCTGCGAAAAAGCCGGTGTTCTGGCTGAAGTTCGTAGCCGCGAATTTTATGAGAAGCCAACTTCTGAGCGTAAGCGCAAAGCAGCAGCCGCTGTTAAGCGTCACGCTAAGAAAGTTCAGCGCGAACAGCGCCGCGCCGTTCGTCTGTACTAATACACAGACGTTCGTAGCAAGCTTCTGCCAAGCCCGGCCCTCAGCCGGGCTGTTGGCATTTGCGGATATCGCTTGATGCTTCACCGTCGACGCCGCACACGCGACCGAGACACTGCTTCACACGTCAGGGCTGGCTCTTTTGCCAGCGGTGCACGTCTCTTCTGACGAGCCTAACAAGGCTACTGACGAGCACACCTATTCTTCAAACAGACGATCAACCGTGTCGGCTGTGCCCATCGATGCGTTTCCGAGGCTGCCATTGGCCAAGACCGGACGCCCGGGCAACATTTCCATGCCGAAGACTGATCAGAAACTACCCTCAGTGAATATTCGGCAGATACACTTCCTGATGACCCATGCAGACGATGATGATCGAGCCCCCTATACGTGCGCTTGAACACCTCACGGGTCCTCATTTACACGCAGTGATGACGAGAACGCCATGGCCGGGCTGATTCCCCAGAGCTTTATTGACGACCTTCTGAACCGCACCGACATCGTCGATGTTGTCAGCTCACGCGTACAGCTGAAAAAAGCCGGCAAAAACTACACCGCCTGCTGCCCGTTCCATAAAGAAAAAACCCCATCCTTCAGCGTCAGCCCCGACAAGCAGTTCTATTACTGCTTCGGTTGCGGGGCGGGCGGGAATGCCCTGGGTTTCCTGATGGACCACGACAACCTGGACTTCCCCCAGGCTGTCGAGGACTTGGCTAAAGCCGCAGGAATGGAAGTGCCCCGCGAAGAAAGTGGCCGCCCGCACAAACCCCGGCAACCCACCGATTCGCCGCTGTACCCGCTGCTTACCGCTGCCGCCGATTTTTACCGCCAGGCACTCAAGAGCCATCCGCAGCGCAAGGCCGCTGTCGACTACCTCAAAGGCCGTGGCCTCACCGGCGAAATCGCTCGGGACTTCGGTCTCGGCTTCGCTCCGCCGGGCTGGGACAATCTGTATAAACACCTTAGCAACGACACCCTCCAGCAAAAGGCCATGATCGACGCCGGCCTGCTGGTGGAAAACGCCGAGACCGGCAAGCGCTATGACCGCTTCCGCGACCGCGTGATGTTCCCGATCCGCGACAGCCGTGGCCGCATCATCGCCTTTGGCGGCCGCGTGCTTGGTGATGACAAACCCAAGTACCTGAACTCCCCGGAGACCCCGGTGTTTCACAAAGGCCAGGAACTCTACGGCCTGTTCGAAGCGCGCAAGAACAACCGCAACCTCGACGAAATCATCGTGGTTGAGGGTTATATGGACGTGATCGCCCTGGCCCAACAAGGCCTGCGCAACGCGGTCGCGACCCTCGGCACCGCCACCAGCGAAGAACATCTGAAGCGCCTGTTCCGTGTCGTGCCCAGCGTGCTGTTTTGCTTCGACGGCGACCAGGCTGGCCGCAACGCCGCCTGGCGCGCGCTCGAAGCCACGCTGTCGAGCCTGCAGGATGGGCGTCGCGCACGCTTCCTGTTCCTGCCCGAAGGCGAAGACCCGGACACGCTGGTGCGCTCGGAAGGTACCGATGCGTTCCGTGCACGCATCAATCAACATGCACAGCCGCTGGCGGATTATTTTTTCCAGCAACTGACCGAAGAAGCCGACCCGCGCTCCCTGGAGGGCAAGGCCCATATGGCCACCCTTGCGGCGCCGCTGATCGACAAAGTCCCCGGCGCCAATTTGCGCACACTGATGCGCCAGCGCCTGCTGGAGATCACCGGTTTGAGCGGTGAAGCCGTCAGCCAGCTGGTGCACAGCGCCCCGCAAGAGGCGCCGCCAGCCTACGACCCCGGCATGGATTACGACGCCATGCCGGACTACGCTGACTTTCACCAACCTCAGGAGGCCTTCGCGCCCCAGCAGGAATGGACGCCAAAGAAGCCCGGCGCAGGTGGCAAGAAGTGGGATAAAAAGCCCTGGAGCAAAAACGGCAAGCGCGGTGATCGCGATGAAGCCTACGCGCCACGCACGCCCGTAGCGGTGGAAGCCCCCACACTGATTGCACTGCGCACACTGATTCACCACCCGCAATTGGCCGGCAAGGTTGAAAGTGCCGACCACTTTGCCAACGAGAGCAATACCTATGCTCAGGTGCTTATTGCACTGATCGAAGCCGTGCAGAAAAACCCTAAGCTAAACTCAATCCAGTTGATGGCTCGCTGGCATGGCACGGAACAGGGCCGTTTATTGCGGGCACTGGCGGAAAAGGAGTGGCTAATTGACGGCGACAACCTTGAACAACAGTTTTTAGACACCATTAATAGGTTATCCGCGGGTCAACACACTCAGACCCTCGACGAACTTATCAAGAGAGCAAGGCAGCCGGGATTATCGGCTGAAGAGCAAATTCAGATAGCAAAACAGATGCGCGACCTCTTAAAACAGAATGTTTACGCATCAAACCCGACCTCAGCTGGCGTGTGAGGTCATAGCTCGGGTATAATCCTCGGCTTGTTTTTTGCCCGCCAAGACCTTCAGTGGATAGGGTGTTATGTCCGGAAAAGCGCAACAGCAGTCTCGTATCAAAGAGTTGATACTTCTTGGTCGTGAGCAGGGTTACCTGACTTACGCGGAGGTCAACGACCACCTGCCTGAGGATATTTCAGATCCTGAGCAGGTGGAAGACATCATCCGCATGATTAACGACATGGGGATCAACGTATTCGAAACTGCGCCAGATAAGGATTCCCTTATGCTGGCCGACGCCGATACCGACGAAGCCGCCGCTGAAGAAGCTGCCGCCGCGTTGGCTGCGGTGGAGACCGATATCGGTCGCACGACAGACCCTGTGCGCATGTATATGCGCGAAATGGGTACCGTCGAGCTGCTGACACGCGAAGGCGAGATCGAAATCGCCAAGCGTATCGAAGAGGGCATCCGTGAAGTGATGGGCGCCATTGCGCACTTCCCTGGCACGGTTGACCACATTCTCTCCGAGTACACTCGCGTCACCACCGAAGGTGGCCGCCTGTCTGACGTCCTGAGCGGTTATATCGACCCGGACGACGGCATTGCGCCGCCTGCCGCCGAAGTACCGCCGCCTGTTGATGCGAAAGCCGCAAAAGCGGACGACGACTCCGACGACGACGAAGCTGAAAGCAGCGACGACGAAGAAGAAGCCGAAAGCGGTCCAGACCCGGTCATCGCTGCCCAGCGCTTCGGTGCGGTTTCCGATCAAATGGAAATCACCCGCAAGGCCCTGAAGAAGCACGGTCGTGGCAACAAGCAGGCGATTGCCGAGCTGGTGGCCCTGGCTGAGCTGTTCATGCCGATCAAGCTGGTGCCCAAGCAATTCGAAGGCCTGGTTGAGCGTGTTCGCAGCGCCCTTGAGCGTCTGCGTGCCCAAGAGCGTGCGATCATGCAGCTCTGTGTGCGTGATGCGCGCATGCCGCGTACCGATTTCCTGCGCCAGTTCCCGGGCAACGAAGTTGACGAAAGCTGGAGCGACGCACTGGCCAAGGGCAAGGCGAAATACGCCGAAGCCATCGGTCGCCTGCAGCCCGATATCATCCGTTGCCAGCAGAAGCTGACCGCGCTTGAGACCGAAACCGGCCTGACCATTGCAGAAATCAAAGACATCAACCGTCGTATGTCGATCGGTGAGGCCAAGGCCCGCCGCGCGAAGAAAGAGATGGTTGAAGCGAACTTGCGTCTGGTGATCTCCATCGCCAAGAAGTACACCAACCGTGGCCTGCAATTCCTTGATCTGATCCAGGAAGGCAACATCGGCTTGATGAAGGCGGTGGACAAGTTCGAATACCGTCGCGGCTACAAGTTCTCGACTTATGCCACCTGGTGGATCCGTCAGGCGATCACTCGCTCGATCGCCGACCAGGCCCGCACCATCCGTATTCCGGTGCACATGATCGAGACCATCAACAAGCTCAACCGCATTTCCCGGCAGATGTTGCAGGAAATGGGTCGCGAACCGACCCCGGAAGAGCTGGGCGAACGCATGGAAATGCCTGAGGATAAAATCCGCAAGGTATTGAAGATCGCTAAAGAGCCGATCTCCATGGAAACGCCGATTGGTGATGACGAAGACTCCCATCTGGGTGACTTCATCGAAGACTCGACCATGCAGTCGCCAATCGATGTCGCCACTGTTGAGAGCTTGAAAGAAGCGACTCGCGACGTACTGTCCGGCCTCACTGCCCGTGAAGCCAAGGTACTGCGCATGCGTTTCGGCATCGACATGAATACCGACCACACCCTTGAGGAAGTCGGTAAGCAGTTTGACGTGACCCGTGAGCGGATCCGTCAGATCGAAGCCAAGGCGCTGCGCAAGTTGCGCCACCCGACGCGAAGCGAGCATCTGCGCTCCTTCCTCGACGAGTGATACCAGAACCCCCGGCCCAGGCCGGGGGTTTTGCTTTCTACCGATTGCTTTGCACAGATTAACTGCCGCGCACCACCCCGCCCTCGCAATGCCCGTCTACACTCGAGACATTCCCCGTGCCATAACGAGACCGTTATGCCCAGATTGCCGACCGTGATACTGCTGTCGCTGCTGACCTGGACCGCAACGGCTGGCGCGTTGACTCTTACGGATGATGAGCGTAGCTGGTTGGCGGACCATCAGGAACTGCGCCTAGGCGTGGATGCGTCTTGGCCACCTTTTGAATATCGCGATGAAAATGGCCGATATCAGGGCTTGGCAGCCGATTACGTACGCCTGCTCCAGGACCGCCTGGGTGTGCGTATCAAACTGATCGAACCGGTTAACTGGACTGCGGTGCTTGAACAAGCCCGCAATAATCAGCTCGACCTGCTGCCTGGCATCATGTCCACCCCCGAACGCCAAAACTTCCTGGCGTTCACACGCCCCTATCTCGACTTTCCCATCGTCATCCTGGCCCATGAAGGCGGCGCGAAACCACGCAGCCTCAAGGATCTGTACGGGCTTAAAATTGCCGTGGTGGAAAACTACGCGCCCCATGAATTGCTCCGCACCCACCATCCGGACCTGAATCTGGTCGCCCTGCCCAACGTCAGTTCGACGCTGCAAGCCCTGGCCACCGATGAAGTAGATGCCGTGGTCGGCGACCTCGCCTCCAGCGTCTGGAGCCTGCGCCAACTCAAGCTCGACGGTTTATACGTCAGCGGCGAAACGCCCTACCGCTACCAACTGGCGATGGGTGTCCCGCGGAATGAAAAAATCCTGGTGGGCATCCTGGACAAAGTCCTCGCCGACCTCAGCTCAGCCGAAACGGATGCAATCCAGCAACATTGGGTCGGCAGCTTCGCCGATCACCGCACCTTCTGGGCTGACTTGCTCACGTACGGCCTGCCAGCGGTGCTGCTATTGAGTACGGTGCTGGCCATCGTTATTCGGATCAATCGCCGGCTCAGTTCGGAAATTTCTCGCCGGGTCGCCCTTGAACAAGAACTGCGAAGCAGCGAGTACCACTATCGCGGCTTGGTGGAGAGCTTGTCCGCCATCGCCTGGGAAGCAAGCATCAGCGATTTCACCTACAGCTACGTGTCGCCCCATGCCGAAGACCTGCTCGGTTATCCCCGCGCCCATTGGCTGATTCCAGGCTTCTGGCGCAACATCATCCACCCCGCCGACCTGACCCGCGCCGAGGCCTATTGCTATCGGGAAACTCGCGCTAACCGTGATCACAGCATTGATTACCGGGTCATCACCGCTGATGGCCGCTGCCTGTGGGTACGTGACATTGTCAGCCTGATCGAACACGGCCACGAGCCAGTGCTGCGCGGCCTGATGATCGACATCAGCGAAGCCAAGCGCACCGAGGAAGCCCTGCAACTGTCCGAGCAGAAATTTGCCTCGGTGTTTCAGCAGTGCCCAGACATCCTGGTGATTGCCCAGTTGTCTGATGGCTGCCTGCTGGAGGTCAACAAGGCATTCGAGGACCAGATTGGGCTACGCGCCGACGAGGTGGTAGGCAAAACCGCCTCAGATCTGAATATATGGGGCATTCAGGGCGTCGGTCCGGATTTGCTGCAGCGGGTACAGACCACCAGTATCCGTAACCTGGAAATGTCCTTTCTGCGCAGCAATGGTCAGGCATTTACCGGGCTGATCTCAGCTGAGCCGTTCCAACTCGATACCACTGAAGCCCTGGTGGTGGTGGTGCGCGATATCACCGAGCTCAAGGAAACCCAACAGCAGCTGCAAACCTCCGAAGAGAAATTCGCCAAGGCATTCCATGCTTCCCCTGACGGTTTACTACTGAGTCGCCAAAGGGATGGCCTGCTGATTGAAGTGAACGAAGGTTTCAGCCACCTGACCGGTTTCACCAGCGCCTCCTCACTTGACCAATCAACCCTGGACCTAGGCATCTGGGTCGACCTCAACGAACGCAAGCACATGCTGGAGTTGATGCAGCGCGACGGCTTTGTGCGCGATTTCATCTGTCATATCCGTCGTGCCGACGGCCAGATTCGCCTGTGCGAAGTGTCCAGCCGCCCACTGCCGATTGGCGACGAAGATTGCATGCTGACCATCGCCCGGGACATCACCGAACGCCAGTTGATGCAGGAAAAACTGCAGCAGGCCGCCACGGTGTTCGAAAGCACCGCCGAAGGCGTCTTGATCACCGACACACGGCAGAACATCAGCGCCGTCAACCGCGCCTTCACTGAGATAACCGGCTACAGCGAGGTTGAAGCCCTTGGCCATACCCCGCGCCTGCTCGCCTCCGGCCTGCATGACAGCGCGTTCTATGCGGCGATGTGGCACCAGTTGACGGCCCACGGTCATTGGCAAGGAGAGATCTCCAACCGCCGAAAGAACGGCGAGGTGTATCCGAGCTGGCTGACCATCAGCGCCGTGCGTAACCGCGAGCAATTGGTCACCCACTTCGTTGCCGTGTTCGCCGACATCTCCAGCCTCAAGCTGGCCCAGGCACGCCTGGATTATCAGGCCCACCACGACCCATTGACCGGCCTGCCCAACCGCACCCTGTTTGAAAACCGGCTGCAGGCCGCCCTCAACGGCCAGCAAGAAAGTGGTAAACAGGGCGCGGTGTTGTTTCTCGACCTTGATCGCTTCAAACACATCAACGACAGCCTCGGCCACCCGGTCGGCGACCTGCTGCTCAAAGACATCGCCGTACGCCTCAAGGAGCAGTTGCGGGACGTGGACACCGTTGCTCGCTTGGGCGGCGACGAATTCATCATCCTGTTGCCCGGCTTGCAACAGGCCAGCGACGCCCAGCACTTGGCGAACAAACTGCTCGACTGTTTTACCCCGCCATTCCAAGCCGGCGAGCATGAGTTCTTTATCAGCGCCAGTATCGGCACCAGCCTGTATCCGCAAGACGGTACCGACGTCGCCACCCTGGTCAAAAATGCCGACGCCGCAATGTATCGCTCCAAGGCCAAGGGGCGTAACCGGGTCGAGCGCTATACCCGCGACCTGACTGCCCAAGCCAATGAACGCGTAGCGCTGGAGCACGAACTGCGCCGCGCCATCGAACGTGAAGAATTGAGCCTGTATTACCAACCCAAGCGCAACCTGGTCACCCAACAACTGATCGGCGCCGAAGCCTTGATCCGCTGGCACCACCCGACTCTGGGCGACGTCCCGCCCGAACACTTTATCGCCTTGGCCGAAGAGAACGGCATGATCCTGCAAATCGGCGACTGGGTACTGGAACAGGCCTGCCGGCAACTGCACGCCTGGCAAGCGGCTTTCGAGGATTTCGGCCCCCTGTCCGTCAACCTCGCAGGCGCGCAACTGCGTCACCCCAACCTGCTATCACGCATCGAACAACTGCTGCACGATTACCGCCTCGAACCCGGCTGCCTGCAACTGGAAATCACCGAAAACTTCATCATGAGCCAAGCCGAAGAAGCGCTCGCGGTGTTGCACCAACTCAAGCGCCTGGGCGTCCAATTGGCGATCGATGATTTCGGCACCGGCTACTCGTCCCTCAGCTACCTCAAACGCCTGCCCCTGGACTTCCTCAAAATCGACCAATCCTTCGTGCGCGGCTTGCCCGACGACCCTCACGATGCAGCCATCGTGCGCGCCATCATCGCCCTCGGCCACAGCATGCAATTCACCATCATCGCCGAAGGCGTGGAGACTCCGGCGCAACAAGCATTCCTCGCAAGCGAGGGGTGTGAACAGATGCAAGGCTACATCGTCAGCCTGCCCCTCCCGCCGGAGCTTTTTGCCGCCAGCTTCCTTCGTACACGGCACAAGGATTTTTCGGATGGCACAGTGAACAAACCATCGCTATAATCCGCGACCTACTGAGGGCCTATAGCTCAGTTGGTTAGAGCAGGGGACTCATAATCCCTTGGTCGTAGGTTCGAGTCCTACTGGGCCCACCACACAAAAAAAGCCGCGCATTGCGCGGCTTTTGCGTATCTGGCATCACGGTTCTTTCAGCCAGGCCAAGCCTGTACCATGCTTGCTCATTGCCCCCGCACTGGAGCCCCCCCTTGCCCGCCCTAGACGAAATCGACCGCCAACTGATCGCCGCCCTGCAGCTCAACGCCCGTGAAAGCGTGGCCATGCTCGCCAGGCAGTTGGGCATCGCGCGCACCACCGTCACGTCGCGTCTGGCCCGCCTGGAGAAAACCCAGGTCATCACCGGTTACGGCGTGCGCCTGGGCCAGCGCGTTGCTGATGGGGGGTTGCAAGCTTATGTGGGCATTACCGTGCAACCCCGTTCGGGCAAAGAGGTGTTGCGCAGGCTGAGCGCCATGGCGCAAGTGCAGCAGTTGTGCGCGGTAAGTGGAGAGTTCGATTACGTGGCTTGGCTGCGCACCGATTCGCCAGAGCAACTGGACCAATTGCTGGACCAGATCGGCAGTGTTGACGGCGTGGAAAAAACCACCACCTCGATCATCCTCAGTAACAAATTGGATCGCGGACAACCAATCTGATCACTACCTTCGTCATATTGACTAAAACCAGTACAATCCGACGACACATTGCGTCTTATTAACGAGCGCAACGCCCCCTAAACTGGCTGCCATCTTTTCCTATACTCAACGGGCCCTCCTCCCGCCGAGCCGTCAGTAAGGTCAGCCATGAGCATTCCGTCCAGCACCCTCAGCAAGCCCAATCGCCACCCGGGCGACGGTAAGAAACCCATCACCATTTTCGGCCCGGACTTCCCGTTTGCCTTTGATGACTGGATCGAACACCCCGCCGGGCTGGGCAGTATTCCTGCGGCCAATCATGGCGCCGAAGTGGCGATCGTCGGCGCCGGGATCGCGGGCCTGGTTGCGGCCTACGAGCTGATGAAACTCGGGCTCAAGCCCGTTGTGTATGAAGCCTCGAAGATGGGTGGCCGCTTGCGCTCGCAGGCCTTTGAAGGCGCCGAAGGCATCATCGCCGAGTTGGGCGGCATGCGGTTCCCGGTATCGTCCACGGCGTTCTACCATTACGTGGACAAACTTGGACTGGAGACCAAGCCCTTTCCCAACCCGCTGACACCGGCGTCCGGCAGCACCGTGATCGATCTGGAAGGCCAGACTCACTATGCGCAAAAACTCTCCGATTTACCGGCACTGTTCCAGGAAGTCGCCGATGCCTGGGCCGACGCCTTGGAGGCCGGTTCGCAGTTCGGCGATATCCAGCAGGCAATCCGCGACCGCGACGTGCCACGGCTCAAGGAACTGTGGAACAAGCTCGTGCCGCTGTGGGATGACCGTACCTTCTACGACTTCGTCGCCACCTCCAAAGCCTTCGCCAAATTGTCCTTCCACCACCGCGAGGTGTTTGGCCAGGTCGGTTTCGGCACCGGCGGTTGGGACTCTGACTTTCCCAACTCCATGCTGGAAATCTTCCGTGTGGTAATGACCAACTGCGATGATCATCAACACCTGATCGTCGGTGGCGTGGCACAAGTGCCCATGGGCATCTGGCGCCATGTGCCAGAGCGCTGCGCCCATTGGCCGGCCGGCACCAGCCTGAGCTCGTTGCATAGAGGCGCACCACGGGCAGGCGTGAAGCGCATTGCCCACGCCGCCGATGGCCGCTTTGCTGTTACCGACAACTATGGCGACACGCGCGAATACGCGGCGGTGCTGACCACCTGCCAAAGTTGGCTGCTGACCACACAGATCGAATGCGACGAAACCCTGTTCTCACAAAAAATGTGGATGGCCCTGGATCGCACTCGCTACATGCAGTCATCGAAAACCTTCGTGATGGTTGATCGCCCATTCTGGAAAGACAAAGACCCGCAAACCGGCCGCGACCTGATGAGCATGACCCTCACCGACCGCCTGACCCGGGGCACCTACCTGTTCGATAACGGTGACGACAAGCCGGGGGTGATCTGCCTGTCCTACTCGTGGATGAGCGACGCACTGAAGATGCTGCCCCAGCCTATCGACAAGCGGGTGAAACTGGCCCTCGATGCGCTGAAGAAGATCTACCCCAACGTTGATATCAAGGCGCGCATCATCGGCGACCCGATCACCGTGTCCTGGGAGGCCGATCCGCATTTCCTCGGGGCCTTCAAAGGCGCCTTGCCCGGTCACTATCGCTATAACCAGCGGATGTATGCGCACTTCATGCAGAAGGATATGCCCGCCGAACAACGCGGGATCTTCATCGCGGGTGATGATGTATCGTGGACGCCCGCCTGGGTCGAAGGCGCGGTACAAACCTCGCTCAACGCGGTATGGGGCATCATGAATCACTTCGGTGGCAGCACCCACCCGGAGAACCCAGGCCCAGGCGACGTGTTCGATGAAATAGGGCCAATCGCCCTGGCAGAATAAGGAGTTGAGCATGCGTGTCGCCCTGTACCAATGCCCGCCGCTGCCGCTGAATGTGGCCGCTAACCTGCAGCGCCTGCATCAACTGGCCCATGAGGCACACGGCGCCGATGTGCTGGTGCTGCCAGAGATGTTTCTCAGCGGCTATAACATTGGCGCCGAAGCCGTTGGCGCACTGGCAGAGGCACAGGATGGGCCATCGGCGCAGGCGATTGCCGAACTGGCGCAAAGTGCCGGGCTGGCGATCCTGTATGGCTACCCGGAGCGGGCCGAAGACGGCCAGGTCTACAACGCCGTGCAGTTGATCGACGCCCAGGGCAAGCGCCTGTGCAACTACCGCAAGACCCACTTGTTTGGCGATCTTGACCACTCAATGTTCAGCGCCGGCCCCGATGATTTCCCGGTGGTGGAATTGAACGGGTGGAAGGTGGGCATGCTGATTTGCTACGACCTGGAGTTTCCGGAAAACACCCGGCGCCTGGCCCTCGCCGGTGCCGAACTGATTCTGGTGCCCACCGCTAATATGGTGCCGTTCGACTTCGTTGCCGACGTCACCGTGCGGGCGCGAGCCTTTGAAAACCAATGCTTCGTGGCCTATGCCAACTATTGCGGGCACGAAGGCGAGATTCACTACTGCGGGCAAAGCAGCATTGCCGCGCCGGACGGCCAGCGAATTGCCCAGGCCGGCCTGGATGAAGCCTTGATCGTCGGCACCCTGGATCGCCAATCTATTGTCGACGCCCGCGCCGCCAACCACTACCTGCAAGACCGTCGCGCCGAACTCTACGGCGCACTGCACAAGCCCTGACCCATTGGGTTTGCTAGCATAGGCACTTCCCACGCCTCGGAAGTGCCCATGCCTGCGCCGGTTCACCCTCATCCCCTTCACCTGACTCTCGCTAATGGCCTGCGGGTTTGCCTGCGCCATGCGCCACGCTTGAAGCGCTGCGCCGCCGTTTTACACGTGGCTGCCGGCAGCCATGACGTGCCATTGGCCTGGCCTGGCCTGGCGCATTTTCTTGAGCACTTGTTGTTTCTCGGTACCGAACGTTTCCCAGTCGGCGAAGGGCTGATGGCCTACGTGCAGCGCCACGGTGGGCAGGTCAACGCCAGCACCCGTGAGCGCACCACCGAGTTCTTCTTTGAACTGCCGGTGCCGGCTTTTGCAGACGGGCTGGCGCGTTTGGCGGATATGCTGGCTCACCCGCGCCTGGCCCTCGACGATCAACAACGTGAACGCGAAGTGCTGGAGGCGGAGTTCATCGCCTGGTCCCAGGATGCCAAGGCCCAACAGCAAGTGGCGCTGCTGCAAGGCTTGGCGGCGGATCATCCTCTACGAGGTTTTCATGCCGGCAACCGCGACAGCCTGCCGGTGGAAAGCGACGAGTTTCAGCACGCCTTGCGAGGGTTCCACGCACGCTTTTATCAAAGCGGGCAGATGACCCTGAGCCTCGCCGGTCCACAATCGCTGGCCGACCTGCAGGCCTTGGCCCAGCAGTTCAGTGACCAACTGACGCCCGGCCCATTGCACCCGCAGGCCGCTCCACCGGCCTTGATGCATGGCCCGGCGCGCCGTTATCAGCACGTCGCCGGCCAACACCTGCATCAGGTCATTACCTGTAACGCGCCACGGGAAGCGCTGGCGTTTCTCTGCACCTGGCTCAACGCCTCGGCCCCCGGCGGGTTGCTCGCTGAACTGCAAGCGCGACGACTGGCCACCGCGCTGCAGGCGTCCGTGCTGTACCAATTCGCGGATCAAGCCGTGCTGGATATAAACTTCACCCTCGCCAGCGAACGCGAACCGGCTACGCAGATTGAAGAGTTGCTGCACGACTGGCTGGGTTTCTTCGCACACAGCGACTGGACAGCGTTACGCGAAGAGTTCGCCTTGCTCAATGCTCGCCAGCAACAGGTCCAAGGCGCCCTGGCGTTGGCGCGCAACGATGCCCAAGACCTGTCGGAACAAGGCGTCGTAGCCCTCAAGGCCGTGCTCGATTCACTGCACCTGCCCGCCTCCCGGTACCCTTGGCAACTGCCGCCCAATAACCCCTTGCTTCGTGCGCCCGCCAAGGAAGAACGCGCTGGCCTGATTCGTGGCCAAACCAGCGCCCACCGTGGCTTGCGCACCTTTGCCCAGGATCGCTCACGGGGCCGACGGGAGCTGTCAGCGTTGACCTTCAGCCAGGCGTTGGCGGATGACACTGGCGAAGGCGCGCTGTACCTGCACTGGCGGTTTGACTCGGCGGTACCCAGCGGGCTGGAAAGTCTGTTGCGGCCATTGCGCGAGCAGGCACGCCAGGCCGGCGTCGAGTTGTCTTGCGAAACCTGCGCCACGGATTGGCAGGTGAAGATGCACGGCCTCCACGAGCCCATGCCGGCGGTGCTCGAAGCGTTGGCGCGGTGTCTGAGTGACTCAGATGAACCTTTGCCACCGACCGCTCCCGTGCCGATGATCGCCATCCGGGAACTGCTCAAGGCGTTGCCCGCTTGCTGCGCGGGTGTTCAGCCCCAGCCTCAGGAGACGACAGCATCATGGGCTACCGCGCGCTGGCAGGCGCTGGGCGCAGGCCTGCCACCCGCCTGTGAAGCCGCGATCAAAGCCGCAGCGGTCCGGCTGCCTGGGCAACCGGCAAGCGTGCCTTCTACACCTCAGTCCCTTGACGGACGAAAGCGCTGGCACGCAGTCAGCACCGAATCCAGCGAAGCAGCGCTACTGCTATTTTGCCCAACGCCGACTCAATCCCTCGCCGATGAAGCCCACTGGCGGTTGCTCGGGCACGTGCTCCAGGGGCCGTTCTACCAGCGTTTGAGAGTCGAACTGCAAATCGGCTACGCCGTGTTCAGCGGCATCCGACAGATCAACGGCCAAACCGGCCTGCTGTTTGGGGTGCAATCGCCGAGCGCCTCCCTGGACGGCATCGTCCAACAGTTGCAGGCCTTCCTGGGGCAACTGCCGTCGTTGATCGAACGCAGCCCCGACTTGGGTAACCAGGCCCTCGCACAGCAGTTCGCGGCCCAGACGCTGCCCATCAACGAAGCTGCCGACTTGCTGTGGCATGCGCACCTGGCAGGTCATTCGTCGGGGTATCTGGATCAGCTTCAACAGTTGATCCAAGCGTGCACACGCGAGGATGTGCAGCGCGCCGCGCAACAACTCAATGACGCCGCAGGCGGCTGGCAATGCGTGGCCAACGGGCCGCGTATCAGCGACGACTGGCAAGCAGCGCCGTGATCATTGCCAACCCTGCAACAGGCTTTCTCCACCGAGACAGCGCTAACTTGAATAAAATTGCGTAACATTGCGCAGCAATATCTGAACATCTCCAACAGGAGGTGGACTATATGTATTACTTGGTAGTGAACGTCCCATCCCTTGATAGGAGTAAGAATATGACCTGGTCCAAACCTGCTTACACTGATCTGCGTATTGGTTTCGAAGTCACCATGTACTTCGCCAGCCGTTGATTGGCTGAGTGATACAACGCCTCGGTTCGCCCGGGGCGTTTTTGTTTTGAGCTGTGCTTGATGGAGCGATCATGTTTGTCCAGATTCTAGGTTCCGCCGCCGGCGGTGGCTTCCCTCAGTGGAACTGCAACTGCGTGAACTGCGCAGGTTTTCGCGATGGCAGCCTGCGGGCCCACGCGCGTACCCAGTCGTCCATCGCGATCTCCGACGATGGCGTGAATTGGGTGCTCTGCAATGCCTCGCCGGATATTCGCGCGCAACTCCAGGGCTTTGCGCCCATGCAACCGGGCCGCGCCCTGCGCGATACCGGCATCAGCGCAATCATCCTGATGGACAGCCAGATCGACCACACCACTGGCCTGCTGAGCCTGCGCGAAGGCTGCCCGCACCAGGTGTGGTGCACCGACATGGTCCACGAAGACCTGAGCACCGGTTTCCCGTTGTTCACCATGCTGACCCACTGGAACGGTGGCCTGGCCTGGAACCGCATCGAGTTGGACGCCAGCTTCACCATCCCGGCCTGCCCCAACCTGCGCTTCACCCCGCTGCCGTTGCGCAGCGCCGCACCGCCCTATTCGCCGCACCGTTTCGACCCGCACCCCGGTGACAACATTGGCCTGATCGTCGAAGACCTGCGCACCGGCGGCAAATTGTTCTACGCCCCGGGCCTGGGCAAGGTCGACGCACCGCTGCTGGACATCATGGCCGGCAGTGACTGCCTGCTGGTGGACGGCACGATGTGGGACGACGATGAAATGCAGCGCCGTGGCGTCGGCACCCGCACCGGGCGTGAGATGGGCCACCTGGCACAGAACGGCCCCGGCGGCATGCTTGAAGTGCTCGAGCAACTGCCCAAACAGCGCAAAGTGCTTATCCACATCAACAACACCAACCCGATCCTCGATGAAGACTCCCCCGAGCGAGCGGAGCTGGTGCGGCGCAATGTCGAAGTGGCTTACGACGGCATGAGCATTGAATTGTAGGAGCGATCGAAATGACCGACACACCGTTGAGCAAGGCTGAGTTCGAAGCCGCCCTGCGCGCCAAGGGCGCCTTCTACCATATCCATCACCCCTACCATGTGGCGATGTACGAAGGCCGCGCCAGCCGTGAGCAGATCCAGGGCTGGGTCGCCAATCGCTTCTACTATCAAGTGAATATCCCGCTGAAAGACGCGGCGATCCTGGCCAACTGCCCAGACCGTGAAATCCGTCGCGAATGGATCCAGCGCCTGCTCGACCACGACGGCGCGCCCGGTGAAGACGGCGGTATCGAAGCCTGGCTGCGCCTGGGCCAGGCTGTGGGCCTGGACCCCGATCAACTGCGCTCCCAAGAGTTGGTGCTGCCCGGCGTACGCTTCACCGTGGACGCCTATGTCAACTTCGCCCGCCGCGCCAGCTGGCAGGAAGCCGCCAGCAGCTCGCTGACCGAGCTGTTCGCGCCGCAAATCCACCAGTCGCGCCTCGATAGTTGGCCGCAGCACTACCCGTGGATCGACCCGGCCGGTTACGAGTACTTCCGCACCCGCCTGGGCCAGGCCCGGCGTGATGTGGAACACGGCTTGGCGATCACCCTGCAGCACTACACCACCCGCGAGGGGCAGGAGCGCATGCTGGACATTCTCCAG
This sequence comes from Pseudomonas sp. DW-iso17, assembly GCF_058725345.1. NCBI lineage: Bacteria > Pseudomonadati > Pseudomonadota > Gammaproteobacteria > Pseudomonadales > Pseudomonadaceae > Pseudomonas > Pseudomonas sp. DW-iso17. The sequence goes on from NZ_JBZXEA010000011.1 coordinate 58,474, forward strand.
TTCAAACTGGACATCCTCTGGAGCATGCTGGACGCCATGAGCATGGCCTACGAACTCAAACGCCCGCCGTATCACAGCGTGACCGAACAGCGGGTATGGCATAAAGGGATTACCCTATGAGCTTTGATCGCAGCAAAAAACCGACCTGGCGCCAGGGCTATCGCTACCAGTACGAGCCTGCACAGAAAGGCCACGTGTTGCTCTACCCCGAAGGCATGATCAAGCTCAACGACAGCGCCGCATTGATCGGCGGCCTGATCGACGGCGAGCGCGACGTGGCGGCCATCATTGCCGAGCTGGACAAGCAGTTCCCCGGCGTACCGGAGCTGGGTGACGACATCGAGCAATTCATGGAGGTCGCCCGTGCTGAGCACTGGATCACCCTTGCCTGAAAAACCCGCCATCGGCCTACCGCTGTGGCTGCTGGCCGAGCTGACCTATCGCTGCCCGTTGCAGTGCCCGTATTGCTCCAACCCGCTGGATTTCGCCGAGCAGGGCAAGGAGTTGAGCACCGAACAATGGATCAAGGTATTTCGCGAAGCCCGTGAAATGGGTGCTGCGCAGCTGGGGTTTTCCGGCGGTGAGCCGCTGGTGCGCCAGGACTTGGCCGAACTGATCGGCGAGGCTCGCAAGCTGGGTTTCTACACCAACCTGATCACCTCTGGCATCGGCCTCACCGAACAAAAAATCAGCGACTTCAAGAAAGCCGGCCTGGACCATATCCAGATCAGCTTCCAGGCCAGTGACGAACAGGTGAACAACCTGCTGGCCGGCTCCAAAAAAGCCTTCGCGCAAAAACTGGAAATGGCCCGAGCCGTGAAAGCCCAAGGCTACCCGATGGTGCTGAACTTCGTCACCCACCGGCACAATATCGACAAGATCGACCGCATCATCGAGCTGTGCATTGCGCTGGAAGCAGATTTCGTCGAGCTCGCCACTTGCCAGTTCTACGGCTGGGCACAGCTCAATCGCGTGGGTTTGCTGCCCACACGCGAGCAGTTGGTGCGCGCCGAACGCATCACCAATGAGTACCGCGCCAAGCTGGAAGCCGAAGGCCACCCGTGCAAGCTGATCTTCGTGACACCGGATTATTACGAGGAGCGCCCCAAAGCGTGCATGAACGGCTGGGGCAGCATCTTCCTGACAGTCACACCCGACGGCACCGCCCTGCCTTGTCACGGCGCAAGGCAAATGCCCGTGCAGTTTCCCAATGTGCGCGACCACAGCATGCAGCACATCTGGTACGACTCGTTTGGCTTCAATCGCTTTCGTGGCTACGACTGGATGCCCGAGCCGTGCCGATCATGCGACGAAAAAGAAAAGGATTTCGGCGGCTGCCGTTGCCAGGCCTTCATGCTCACCGGTGACGCCAGCAACGCCGACCCGGTATGCAGCAAATCCGAGCAGCACGGCATCATCCTTCAGGCGCGGGAAGAAGCCGAACAGGCCACCCAGACCATCGAGCAACTGGCCTTTCGCAATGAGCGCAACTCAAGGCTCATTGCAAAAGGCTGAGCGCCTCAACGCTTGGCGATGATGTACACCGCGTGGATGATGCCCGGGAAGTAACCGCACAGGGTCAGCAGGATATTCAGCCAGAAGGCACCGCCGAAACCTACTTGTAGGAACACACCCAATGGCGGCAGCAGAATGGCGATGATGATACGAATGATGTCCATGGGTCAGCTCCAGAAAATCGGCTCGTGTGAGCCGTGTAGCTAATCGACCTTGGCGGTTCGTGAGGGTTCAGTGGATTCTGGCATTGGGCCATCTCAGGCCAGAATCTGCAGGCCATGCTTTTGCACGATGCTCAATAATTTGAGCGCCATGCCGCTAGGCCGTTTCTCTCCCGACTCCCATTTTTTGACGGTGGACGCGCTGGTGTTCAGGTAGCGGGCGAACACAGGTTGGCTGACATGGCTGCTTTCACGTAGTTGCTTGATCTGTTCGGCAGGTATTTGGTCTGGCATGGATAAGCACGCCTCATCATATTCTCGCAGAGTGGTTTTGCTGATGGCGCCGACAGCATGAAGTGCCTTGGCTGACTGGTGAATGGACTCAAACGCCTCGCTTTTATACTTCTTGGTCATGATGTATCTCCACAAACTCCTTGAGATCCAGCATTTGCTGAATCTGTGCTTCGTTTAACCTTTCATAAGTTTTGGCCAGTGATCGAAACCAAACAAGTTCGCTCTACGTAATGTTGCCTTGATCCTTCTTGGCGAACAGCAACTGATAAACCCAATAGTGCCTACCCTTGGCCAATATGATTGAACGATGTCGATTTTGGTTGAGGCGTTTTTTCCAGACACCACCGCCCAGATTATCTGCCTGCCCCCTCAGCATTTCGCCAAACGCCTCCCTCAACTCCGAATCGCAGATCCAGGCTTTGTTGGCCGCCTCGGCAAATCGCCGTGTTTTAAACAACCTGAGCTTCATGGAGGTCCCTTCACAAAAACATACCACCCAGTGGTATAGATTAAAAGTCGAGCACGCTGTGCCCCATCGGCGGTCCTTGCCGACGTCCGCTAAGAAACCACTGTTCCCAGGGAGGCTCAATCAACGTTTTCACACCAGAAATTACCCAGACAAAAAAAACGCCCCCAGCCAAAAGAATCAGGCTGGAGGCGCCGCGTATGCCGCGAGACGGTTCAGGAAACTGGGGTCAAACGGCGATGCCCTTGCGGCATTGCACTTGAGCGGTGCGCACCCGAGAAAAGGCGCGGGCAAGCCGCAGCAGCATTTCGTCGATGTGGGTTTTGCTGATATTCAGCGCAGGGGTAAAGCGCAGGCAGTCAGGTTGTGAGGAGGTGAGAATCAGGCCTTCGAGCAGCGCGGCCTTGACCACTGCTGCGGCGCAATCGTCCGACAGTGTCAGGCCCCAAAGCAGCCCGTTGCCGCGCAAGGGCCCATGGTCGTAACGGTAGGCCAGCCGGGCAAGGCCTTCTGCCAGGTACAAGCCAGATTCACGTAGGTGCTCGAGAAAGCCGTTCTCCAATAGAGCGTCGAGTACGGCGATACCCGCAGATGCCATCAGTGCATTGCCGTGATGTGTACCGTCCAGCTCGCCCGGTTCGAAGCAACAGGCATTACCACGCGCCACCAGCGCCGCCAAGGGCACACCGCCGCCCAAGCCTTTGCCCAGGGCAATGATGTCGGCGCGCACGCCGTATTGCTGTTCGGCGAGCAGGCTGCCGCAGCGGCCGATACCGGTTTGCACTTCGTCGAAGATCAGCAGGATCCCGAGCTCACGACACAGGCGTTCGACGCCTTTGAGGTAATGTTCTGTCGCAGGGACGACACCGCCGCCGCTTTGTATCGGCTCCAGCATGATGGCGACGGTCTGCGCATCGACCGCTGCATGCAGGGCCGGCAGATCGTTAAACGGCACCTGGCTGAAACCTGGCAGCTGCGGTTCGAACCGGTTTTCGCAGGCCATGGCCGACGCCGACATCGCCCCAAGGCTCCGGCCGTGGCAGCCATTGCTTACCGTGAGGATGTGGTAAGCGCCGCCACGATGCAACTGGCCCCACTTGCGTGCCAACTTGATGGCCGCTTCACAGGCTTCGGCACCCGTGTTGAGCAAGTAGGCCTGATCACTGCCGGTGTGGTGGCACAGACGGTCGACGAGGTCCAGTTGCGCGCGGTTGTGCAAACCCAGGCCAGGGTTGATCACGGTATGCATCTGTTCGGCAATGGCGTCGCGCACGGCCTGAGGACTGTGGCCCAGGCTGTTGGCGCCGCCGCCTTGACTGAAATCCAGATAGGCGCGGTCGTCAGCGTCCGAAAGCCAGGAGCCCTGCCCCTGCACAAACACCTGGGGCGGGCGCGCCACAGTGGGCATCAGGCACTGGCTGGAAACCTCTGCACGCGGGGCATGCACAAGCAGGTCATCCAGACTCGGCGCGAAGCGACGGAACAAGTTCACACTTCACCTCCGTTGGCAACCTGACCTTGGTCGATGCCGCCTGCCAATAAGGCCTTCAGATTTTTTGCGTTGCCTATGTAAACGCTATCAACAAAAACGCTGTTCATTGTCCGATCCGGCCCTGTAAGCCCTGCGAATAGGCGCTAGACTAGGCGCCTCGGGGGCCAGCGGCCATTTCGATTTTCCAGCTTTTTCGATAAGCAAACCTTATGGATTTCAAGCAGCTGCGTTATTTCGTCGCGGTGTATGAGGAAGGCCATGTAGGCCGTGCCGCGGAGCGTCTGTCGATCTCCCAGCCAGCGTTGTCGCAACAGATTCGCCAACTGGAACAGAACCTTGATGTAAGTCTGTTCGAACGTAGCAGCAAGCGTCTGCTGCCAACGCTGGCGGCGCACACTTTATACAACCACGCGTTGCCGCTCATTGATGGGATGCAGCAAGCCGTGGAGGCACTGCGCAACTTCAAGGGCCAGGCCATGCGCACCCTGGCCATCGGCGTGCTGCAAACCGTGCACACCAGCCTGGTACCGCAGATGCTTGAGCGCGTGCGCAAGGCCCAGCCCCATCTGGTGGTGCAGATCTACGAGCTGACCGGGCTTGAGATTGAGCGGCGGTTGCTCAATGGCTCACTCGATATCGGCATCAGCTACCTGCCACCCCGTCAGCCGGGCCTGCACGGCGTGTTGCTGTATGAAGACGAGCTGAAGGTGGTGATACCCGAAGATCATCCGTTGCGCGAGTTCAAGAAAGTCTCGCTCAAACAAGCCGCCGAATTACCGATGTTGCTGCTGGGGGAAGAGTTTCAGGTTCGGCAGATCTGGCAAGGCCAACTGTCCAACCTCGGGCGGCGTCCGCAAGTGCAGGCGGAACTCAATACCATGGTGGGCATTCTCGACAGCCTGCCTCACACCCGTTTGGCGACCGTGCTGCCTGGGCGGTCCCAGGATGAACACAACAGCAAGGCGCTGCTGTGGAAACCCTTGAGCGAGCCCAGGGTACCGCTGAAAGTAGGATTGGTATGCCGCGATGTGCAACGCCAGCAGGCGACGGTGGCGTTGCTGCGCACCCTGCTGGAAGACGTGATGAATGCCCCATCGGCAACCGCCTGACTTTTTCGCGGGCAAAAGAAAACCCCGCCGAAGCGGGGCTTTGCAGACTGTTTCCCTGACATCCATTTCACTCCGCCGTCCTGGCAGAATCCTACGTGTCCGTGTTGTTGCTTTGCGCTTCCTGCGCGACGTCCATGTGAAGTAGATTAGCCGTGGATCCAATGTGGCGATAGAGGACGATTAGCAGCACGTCATGTAAGAGAATGCTTACACGCCCTCCTCGCCCTTAAAACAGGGCTTCATCCATCAGGAACAGTGATTCGCTGCCGGCTTTTACCGATGCACTCAACGAGTGGATACGCGGCAACAGTCGGGCAAAGTAGAAACGCGCAGTTCCCAGTTTGCTGGCGTAGAAATCCTCTTCGCCTTCTTTGCCCCACGCCGCCTTGGCCATGCGCGCCCACATATAGGCATAGGCCATGTAGCCGAACGCATGCAGGTATTCCACCGAGGCCGCACCGATTTCATTGGCATTGCTCTTGGCGCGGTCCAGCACCCAGGCCGTCAACTCATCCAGGTTATCCACTGCCGCACTTAGCGGTTTGGTGAATTCGGCCAACTCAGGGCCCGATGCGGCGATGAACTGGCGGATCTCATCAGCGAACAAGGTATAGAACGCACCGCCGCTGCCAACGATCTTGCGGCCCATCAGATCCAGGGCCTGAATGCCGTTGGTGCCTTCGTAGATCTGAGTGATGCGCACGTCACGCACCAATTGCTCCTGGCCCCACTCGCGGATGTAACCGTGGCCACCAAACACCTGCTGGCCAAGTACGGTGGTTTCCAGGCCCAGGTCGGTGAGGAACGCCTTGGCCACCGGCGTCAGCAACGCCACCAGGTTATCGGCACGCTCGCGCGCCTGGGCATCGTCGCTGAACTTGGCGATGTCCAACTGCGTCGCCACGTAGGTGGAGAACGCCCGGCCGCCTTCGTTCGCCGCCTTCATGGTCAGCAACATGCGGCGGACATCCGGATGCACGATGATCGGGTCTGCCGGCTTGTCCTTGGCCTGCGCGCCCAGCGGGGAACGGCTCTGCAGACGGTCGCGGGCATATTCAATCGCGTTCTGATAGGACCGCTCACCCGACGCCAAGCCCTGAATGCCAACACCCAGGCGCTCATAGTTCATCATGGTGAACATCGCCGCCAAACCACGGTTGGGCTCACCGACCAGGTAACCCACGGCTTCGTCGAAGTTCATCACACAGGTAGCGGAGGCCTGGATGCCCATCTTGTGTTCAATGGAGCCGCAATTTACCGGGTTACGCGCGCCCAGGCTGCCATCGGCATTTACCAGGAACTTCGGCACCAGAAACAGCGAGATGCCCTTGGGCCCGGCCGGTGCGTCCGGCAGTTTGGCCAGCACCAGGTGGATGATGTTTTCGGTGAGGTCGTGCTCGCCACCGGTAATGAAGATCTTGGTGCCGCTGACCTTGTAGGAGCCGTCCGCCTGAGGCTCGGCCTTGGTGCGGATCATCCCCAGGTCGGTACCGGCATGGGCTTCCGTCAGGCACATGGAACCGGCCCACTCACCGGAATACATCTTCGGCAGGTAGGTGGCCTTGAGTTCTTCACTGGCGTGGGTGTTGATCGATACACAGGCGCCGGAGGTCAACATCGGGTACAGGCCGAAAGCCAGGCTCGACGAGTTGATCATCTCTTCAACCTGCGCCGACACGGCCTTGGGCATGCCCATACCGCCGTAGGTCGGGTCGCCGCCCACACCGACCCAGCCGCCTTCGGCGTAGGTGCTGTAGGCCTGGGGGAAACCGTCGGGAGTCGTCACGGCGCCGTCCGCCCAGTGGCAGCCTTGCTCATCGCCGCCGCGGCTGAGCGGGGCAATGGATTTGGCGGTGACCTTGCCCGCCTCTTCCAAAATCGCCTCGACGGTTTCGGCGTCAACGCTGTCTGCCAATGCCGGTAACTGGGCCCAAGTATCAGCGACCTCAAAAACTTCGTTGAGGACGAAGCGCATATCACGCAACGGCGCTTTGTAATCAGCCATGGCAAACCTCGTGAGAACGTGAAAAGTAATTCGATAGGATCGGTTTTACAGACCCCGAGTGTACCCGAACAACTTTTCAGACACATAGGGTCCATTCGTGACCATTAAGTATTTATAAGTCACATACAAACCATTGTGGGAACGGGCTTGCTCGCGAATGCGGCGTGTCAGTCGCTACATCTTTGACTGCACTAGCGCATTCGCGAGCAAGCCCGCTCCCACATTTTGACCCCGAGCAATCAGTGACCTCTAAAGTGCAAAGGCCTGCGCCGGTAAGCTCATCAGGCATTCGCTCCCCGCCTCCACCGCAGCACGGTGCATGGACGTACGCGGCAACAAGCGCTTGAAATAAAAGTTGCAGGTCGCAAGCTTCGCCTGGGCAAACCCTTCGTCATCCTGCGCGTGCGCCGCGATCGCCATGCGCAGCCACAGGTAGGCAAGGATGATGTAACCGCTGTACATCAGGTAATCCATCGCCGCCGCGCCCACTTCGTCAGGGTTTTTCATCGCTGCCGTGCCGACCTTCAGGGTCAGTTCGCCCCATTGCTGGTTCAGTTCATTGAGTTGCGCCACATGGGCCTTGAGTTGCGCATGCTCGGCATTGACCGCGCAGAACTTATGCACAATCTTGGTAAACCCACGCAGCAACTTGCCCTGGCTGCCCAGGACCTTGCGCCCAAGCAGGTCGAGGGCCTGGATGCCGTTGGTGCCTTCATAGATCGGCGCAATCCGTGCGTCACGGGCCAGTTGCTCCATGCCCCACTCTCGAATATAGCCATGGCCACCGAATACCTGCATGCCGTGGTTGGTCACCTCCAGGCCGGTTTCGGTCATGAAGGCTTTACAGATCGGCGTGAGGAAGGCTAACAGGTCCTCGGCTTCCTGGCGTTGGCCAGCGTCGCGGCCCAGGTGCGCGGTATCGAGCAGTTGCGCGGTGAAATAGGTCAACGCGCGGTTGCCCTCGTTGAATGCTTTCATGGTCAGCAGCATGCGGCGTACATCGGCGTGCACGATGATCGGGTCGGCAGCTTTCTCCGGAGCCTTGGCGCCGGTGAGCGAACGCATTTGCAGGCGGTCGTTGGCATATTTGATCGCGCCCTGGAAGCTCGCCTCGCCGTTGCACAGGCCCTGCATGCCGGTGCCCAGGCGTGCGTGGTTCATCATGGTGAACATGCAGTTGAGGCCCTTGTTCGCCTCGCCAATCAAATAGCCTTTGGCGCCATCGAAGTTCAACACGCAGGTGGCCGAGGCCTTGATGCCCATCTTGTGTTCGATGGAGCCGCAGTGCACCGCATTGCGCTCGCCGGAGTCGGCATGGAACTTGGGCACGATAAACAACGAAATGCCCTTGGTGCCCGCCGGCGCATCCGGCAGTTTGGCCAGCACCAGGTGGATGATATTGGCGCTCATGTCGTGCTCGCCGGCCGAGATGAAGATCTTGCTGCCGGTGACCGCGTAACTGCCGTCTGCCTGCGGTACGGCGCGGGTCTTGATCAAGCCCAGGTCGGTGCCGCAGTGGGCTTCGGTCAGGCACATGGTACCGGTCCATTCGCCGGCGGTGAGTTTGCTCAGGTAAGTGGCTTTCTGTTCGTCGGTGCCGTGGGCGTGGATGGCGGACATGGCACCGTGGGTCAGGCCAGGGTACATGCCCCAGGAGGTGTTGCTGGAACCGATCATCTCGCTCAGCACCAGGCCCAGGGAATGGGGCAGGCCCTGGCCACCGTAGGCCGGGTCTGCCGCCACGCCGTGCCAGCCGCCTTCCACATACTGGGCAAAGGCTTGCTTGAAGCCTTTGGGCGTGGTCACCACGCCATTATCGAAATGGCAGCCCTCTTCATCGCCGCTGCGATTGAGCGGCGCGAGTACGTTTTCGCAGAACCTGGCGCCTTCTTCGAGGATCGCACTGACCATGTCCGGGCTGGCATCCGTGGCGCCCAGGGCCGCGTAGTGGCCGTGGAAATCGAATACGTTGTCGATCAGAAAGCGCATGTCGCGCAGGGGAGCTTTGTACTCAGGCATGGCAATGTCTCCGGCAGCAGATAGGGTTAACCTACTGCCGGCCATGGCCGTGGACAATCACTGTAGCGCTGCTGAATACAGCGCCATTACTCAACCGGCAGCGCTCTCCATGCGCACCGCGCCACGGCGGGTTTGCCCGGCTGCGACCACACAATTACGCCCCGCGCCCTTGGCGGTGTAAAGCGCCTGGTCGGCGGATTTGAGCACCTCGTCGGGGCTGCGTTGCTCGGCCTGGCGCTCGGCCACGCCAATGCTTACCGTCACCGACACACTGGACGCGCCGCTGCCGGCACGGCGCTGGCGGCCTTGATGATCGTCCTGGGGGCGGTCCGGGTTGCGCAACTTGATGTCGTAGCTGGCGATGATCTCGCGGATCTCCTCCAGGTGCGGCATGCACTCATCCAGGGTCTTGCCGGCAAACACCACGGCAAACTCTTCACCGCCGTAACGGTAGGCCCGCCCGCCTCCATTGACCTTGGACAACTTGCTCGCCACCAGGCGCAGCACCTGGTCGCCCACATCGTGGCCGTGGGTGTCATTGAAACGCTTGAAGTGATCGACGTCGCTCATCGCCAGCACATAGTTGCGACCTAGCCGCTGCATGCGCTCGTTGAGGGCACGGCGCCCCGGCAAGCCGGTGAGCTCATCACGAAACGCCATTTGATACGCCTCGTGCGCCACGCCCGCAGCGATCATCAGCATCACCTGGCTGCACATGATGTTGAGGGTGAACGGCAGGATGAAGGTTTGCGGCAACATCCAGAACATGCCCAGCAACCCCACCAGTTGTGCGGCGTGCAGCGGGCGCGGCTGGTACCAGTATTGGGCGGCCAGGGTGAGAAAGCCGATCAGGAACATCGGATAGGAAAGTTGGATCAGGCTCATCCAGGCGCCATGCAGCATCGGCCAGCGAATCTCCGCTAGCCAGCCCAGCAAGGCCTGGGGGAAGCTTTGTTCCAGGGCCAGCGCCACACTGCCCACCGCCAGCAGCACCGCGCAGCGGGCGACGAAGTCACGAAACAGATGGGTTTTTTCCTGCCACAGCGCATAAATGCTGAACAGCAAGGGCAACAGCAGGCAACACAGGTGGAACACCACCGCAGCGTCTTCACGCACGCGGCCATTGTCGCGGTAGAAGTCGGTCTGGGTGTCCAGCAGGAAATAGGCGACGTACACCGTGACCATCAGGAACAGTTCACGTTGGCGTCGATACACCGCGCAGTAAGCGCCACCGAGCAGCAGAACCAGGGTGGGCAGTACGTTGAACAGCGAGGTGAAGAAGACGCTGAGGTCCTTGACGTACGCAGCCGAGAGCCCGGCCAGCAACAGCAGCAGCGACGGTAGGAAATGGCTGAAACGTACAGCGGACACGCGTGACAAGGGTAAAACTCCGACCCGCAAACAAATAATGGCACTGTGCTTCTAGGCGGTCAGTTAAGCACAACCGACCGGGCATGTATCACATTGCCATCACTGTAACGGCAGCTCATCGAAATCCCTGAGTGCATTGCTGTGGTTTTTTAGACTCGCGCCTACACACGTACAAAAAAACCGCCGCGTCCCGAAGGAGGCGGCGGTTTTCAGAAGAACCCGGTAAGGCTTAGTAAGCCAGGCCGAAGTCTTCTTCTTTCATGTCCATCAGGTTGTTGGCGCCCGACAGCATGGTTGCCACGTGGGTGCGGGTACGCGGCAGGATGCGCTGGAAGTAGAAGCGCGCAGTCTGCAACTTGGCGGTGTAGAACGCCTCTTCGCTGGTGCCAGCGGCCAGTTTCTCGGCGGCCAGGCGTGCCATGTCGGCCCAGAAGTACGCCAGGCACGCGTAGCCGGAGTACATCAGGTAGTCCACCGAAGCAGCACCGACTTCTTCACGGTCTTTCATCGCGGCCATGCCGACCTTCATGGTCAACTCGCCCCACTCTTTATTCAGTGCCGCCAGCGGTGCAACGAATTCTTTAACCGCGTCGTTACCTTCGTTGGCCTGGCAGAACTTGTGCACGATCTTGGTGAAACCCTTGAGCGCTTCGCCTTGGGTCATCAGCACTTTACGGCCGAGCAAGTCCAGCGCCTGGATACCGGTGGTGCCCTCGTACAGCATCGAAATGCGGCTGTCGCGAACGTTCTGCTCCATGCCCCACTCAGCGATAAAGCCGTGGCCACCGTAGATCTGCACGCCATGGTTGGCCGATTCAAAACCGACTTCGGTCATGAACGCCTTGGCGATCGGAGTCATGAAGGCCAGCAGGGCATCCGCCTGTTTCTTGGCTTCGTCGTCGGTACCGTACTTGACGATGTCCACTTGCTTGGCAGTGAAGTACACCATCGCACGGTTACCTTCGGCGAAGGCCTTCATGGTCAGCAGCATGCGGCGTACGTCAGGGTGCACGATGATCGGGTCAGCGGCTTTATCTGGCGCTTTCGGGCCGGTCAGGGAGCGCATTTGCAGGCGATCACGCGCATATTTCAAGCCGCCCTGGAAGCCGATCTCGGCGTGAGCCAGGCCTTGCAGCGCGGTGCCCAGGCGAGCGGTGTTCATAAAGGTGAACATGCAGTTCAGGCCTTTGTTCGCCGGGCCGATCAGGAAACCGGTGGCCGCGTCGAAGTTCATCACGCAGGTGGCGTTGCCGTGGATGCCCATCTTGTGTTCCAGGGAACCACAGGTGACCGCGTTGCGCTCGCCCACCGAGCCATCGGCGTTGGGCAGGAACTTGGGCACGATAAACAGCGAGATGCCTTTGGTGCCAGCCGGTGCATCCGGCAGGCGGGCCAGTACGATGTGGACGATGTTGTCGGCCATGTCGTGTTCACCGGCCGAGATGAAGATCTTGGTACCGGAGACTTTGTAGGAACCGTCAGCCTGAGGCTCGGCCTTGGTGCGCAGCATGCCCAGGTCGGTGCCGCAGTGTGGCTCGGTCAGGCACATGGTGCCGGTCCATTCGCCCGACACCAGCTTGGTCAGGTAAGCGTCTTGCTGCTCGGGAGTGCCGTGCTCGGAAATGGTATTCATCGCGCCATGGGACAGGCCAGGGTACATGCCCCACGACCAGTTGGCTTCGCCGACCATTTCACTCACAGCCAGGCCCAGGGATTCCGGCAGGCCTTGGCCACCGTGCTCCACGTCGTGGGCCAGGCTTGGCCAGCCGCCTTCGACGAATTGTTTGTAGGCCTCTTTGAAACCCGCAGGGGTCTTAACGCCTGACTCACTCCAGGTACACCCTTCGATGTCGCCCACGCGGTTCAACGGTGCCAGTACTTGCTCACAGAACTTGGCGCCTTCTTCGAGGATGGCGTCGACCATGTCCGGGGTAGCGTCCTGGCAAGCCGGCAGGCTCTGATAGTGCGCTTCATAACCGAGCAGTTCGTCACGAACGAAGCGAATATCACGCAAGGGGGCCTTGTAGTCAGGCATAGCGATAAACCTCTGCTGATGTAACTGGGATGAACAACCGCGTGGATTTGTTATGGCGGTCAAACAGGTGTTTGAAACATACGTTTACCACCCAGGGTTGTCAAGCGTCGGCCAGATGCCGTTTGTCTTGACGCAGGTCAGCCAGGCACGACAAGGCCTGCGGCGGGATGCCTCATGATTTAAAGAAAGCAGAATGTCGCGGAACGACTGTGGGAGCTGGCTTGCCTGCGATGCAGACGCCAGGGTGTATCTATCAGGCAGTATGCGTTGATGCTATCGCAGGCAAGCCAGCTCCCACAGAGAGGAGCGGGCAAGCGATAGAGAAGTTAAGCGTAGGTATCGATCAAGGTACCGAGCATTTCGTCCGAAGCCTTGGCGACTTTCGCCCCCAGCTCGACTTGAAACTTGCCCTGGGCCATTTCCACCATGTTGCTCGCCGAATTGGACGCTTGGGCGCGGTCATTGGCTTGCAGACGGTCGCTTTGCGCGGCCGAAGGCTGGGTGGTCGCGGCGCTGGCAATCTTGCCGGCCGCCTGGTCGACACGGTTCTGCCCGGTCTGAATAGTGCTCAGGCCCGAATAAAACGCGCTGCTTCCAGAGATGTCCATGGCGTAAGCCTGCCTTTAGAGAATCGTGAAGCCCGATTGAACCAGACATCCTGGCAAAAGGCCCGTCAAAAACACTAATGGCATATTGCCTTAGCGATAGCCAAAATCAGTCAAGCAGGTCCAGCTCCAAGTACTCGGCCACCGCGGCAGCCCCGGCATGCTTGAGTTTAGGCACTCGCCCCAGGCAAGGCGCGGGCAGGCGCTCAGCCAGGGTGGCGAGGTTTTCTTCCAGACGAGAGGTCTTGGGGTCGATGATATTTGCCACCCAGCCCGCCAGCGGCAAGCCATCCCGTGCGATGGCTTCAGCGGTGAGCAACGCGTGGCTGATGCACCCAAGGCGCACGCCTACCACCAGGATCACCGGCAGCTTGAGCGCCATGGCCAGGTCCGACAGGTTGGCCTGGTCGGCCAAGGGCACGCGCCAACCGCCTGCCCCTTCGATCAAGGTGAAGTCCGCGCCCCGTGCCAAGATCTGCTGCATCGGTTTGAGCAGCGATTGCACCGTGAGCCCGACGCCCGCCTCGCGCGCCGCCAGATGCGGCGCGATAGCTGGCTCGAAGGCCACCGGGTTGACCTCGGCATAACTGAGCGGCACGGAACACTCGGCCAGCAACGCCAACGCATCGGCATTGCGCAGGCCCTGGGCCGTCAGTTGGCAGCCCGACGCCACCGGCTTTCCGGCGGCCGTGCTTTTGCCGCAAAGCCTGGCCGCATGCAACAGGCCGGCGGCGATGGTGGTCTTGCCAACATCGGTGTCTGTACCGGTGATGAAGTAAGCGGCGCTCATAACGGTTTCTCCAGTACGGCATACACCACCTGGTACGTGGCGGGCAGGCCCTGGGCCTGGCGGAACTGCTCGTAGGCCTCTACCAGCGCGACAATCCGCGCACGGCCCGTCAACCCTCCCGGGCGGCCTGGGTTGAGGTTATGGGCGCCCAGTGCCTTGAGTTCATGGGTCAGGCTGCGCACATCCGGGTAATGCAACACATGGGGCGTTCGCTCCAGGCTGATCACGCGCAAACCACTGGCCGCACACAGTTGCTGATAAGCCTCGAAGGTGCGGAAGCGATTGACGTGGACCAGGCCATCCGCCGCCCGCCAACTCTCGCGCAACTCATCCAGGGTGCCTACGCACAGGCTGGCAAAGGCCAGCACGCCACCTGGTCGCAGCACGCGCCGGGCTTCGCTGAGCACCGCATCAAAATGGGCACACCACTGTACCGCGAGGCTGGAGAAGAGCAGCTCAACGCTGTCAGCTGCAAGCGGCAAGCGTTCTGCATCACCGGCTATAAAGTGCGCGGCGCCGCCCAGCGGACGCGCGTGGTTGAGCATGCCCTCGGCAATATCCAACGCCACACCCTGGCTACCGGGCAAACGCTTGCCCAATACGCGGCTGAAGTAACCCGTGCCACAGCCCATGTCCAGCCAACGCTGGGGCACCAGGCCGTGCGGCAAGCGGCTGAGCAGTTCATGCCCGACCGCACGCTGCAACTCGGCCACGCTGTCGTAACTGGCCGCCGCACGGGAGAACGAGGCTGCGACCTGGCGCTTGTCCGGCAAGCCCCCAGGCAAGGGCGGGTGGGATAGGTCAGTCATCGACACACTCATGCAAAAAAGCCTGGATAGCCCCGGCTACTCCGTGAGGGTCTTCCAGAAGAAACGCGTGACCGGCCTGTTCAATCAGGCCGATTTCTACATCGGGGAGCAAGGCCAGCAGATCACTGGCGGCTTCGGCAGGCACCAACCCGTCCAGGCCGGCAAACAGGTGCAACTGCGGCCCGCGAAAAGCCTGCAAGGCCGCCCGCGTATCCAGTTGGGCCAGCAGCTCCAGGCCGGGCATCAAGACGCTGGGGGAGGTATTCGGCGCACCGCTGACCAACAACCGCGACAAGCCGCGCGGGTCTTCGGCACCCTTGGCGCACAACAGGCCAAAACGCTTGAGCGTGACCTGGGAGTCGGCGTGGCAGCCGGCCAGAAATGCATCGAAGGTTTCAGCAGGCATCCCATGGGGCCAGCCGTCATGGGCGACGAAACACGGGTTGCTCGCCAGGGTCAGCAAGCCGCAGCACCGCTCGCCACGGCGCGCCGCCAACTCGGACGCGAGCATGCCGCCCAGCGACCAGCCCCCGAGCCAGGCATTGTCCGGCAGCGTCGCATCGAGTTCATCGAGCCACTCACCGAGTTCGCTGGCTTGCAGCGCCGGCAAGGGTTCGATCTGTACCTGTAAATGCTCGTTCAGGCCGTGCAGCGCAGCGGCCAACGGTTCTAGCGGGGACACACCCAGTCCCCAGCCCGGCAGCAATATCAGTCGATTACGCATGGCCGGGCTCCGAGGCGTCTAATAAGCGAAAACACGCTTGCAACCCATCTAACAATAGCTGCACCTGCGCCTCGCTGTGGGCCGCCGTCAATGTCACCCGTAGACGGGCACTGCCGGCGGGCACGGTCGGTGGGCGAATGGCAGTCACCATCAAGCCACGCTCGCGCAGCATCTGCGACAGGCGCAGTGCCCGGGCGCTGTCGCCAATCAGGATCGGTTGGATCGGCGTAAAGCTGTCCATCAAGCCCAGGCCGATCTGCTCGGCGCCATGACGGAACTGGCGGATCAACGCGTTGAGGTGCTCGCGTCGCCAATGTTCGCTGCGCAGCAGTTCCAGGCTTTTGAGGGTGGCGCAGGCCAGTGCCGGTGGTTGGCTGGTGGTGTAGATATACGGGCGGGCGAATTGGATCAGGCTCTCGATCAAGTCCTCACTGCCGGCCACGAAGGCCCCGGCGGTGCCGAACGCTTTGCCCAAGGTGCCAACCAGCACGGGCACGTCGTCCTGGCTCAAGCCGAAATGCTCGACGATACCGCCGCCATTGGCGCCCAGCGGGCCGAAGCCATGGGCGTCATCCACCATCAGCCAGGCCCCTTTGGCCCGGGTTTCACGGGCCAGCGCGGGCAGGTCGGCAAGGTCGCCGTCCATGCTGAACACACCGTCGGTGACCACCAAGGTATTGCCGGTGGCTTTCTCCAGGCGCTTGGCCAGGCTGCCTGCGTCGTTATGCAGGTAGCGGTTGAAACGCGCACCGGACAGCAAACCAGCATCCAGCAAGGACGCGTGGTTAAGCCGGTCTTCCAATACCGTATCGCCCTGCCCCACCAGCGCCGTGACCGCGCCGAGGTTGGCCATGTAGCCGGTGGTGAACAGCAAGGCACGCGGGCGACCGGTCAAGTCAGCCAGAGCTTCTTCCAGCTCATGGTGCGGTGTGGCGTGGCCCACCACTAAATGCGAAGCGCCACCGCCCACGCCCCAGCGGGACGCACCGGCGCGCCAGGCTTCGATCACTTGCGGGTGATTGGCAAGGCCCAGGTAATCGTTATTGCAGAAGGCCAACAACGGTTGCCCGTCCACCACCACATGCGGGCCTTGGGGGCTCTGCAGCAAGGGGCGCTGGCGGTAAAGATGGTCGGCACGGCGAACAGCGAGGCGCGCGGCGAGATCGAAAGACATGCTGGCCTCGATTTAACAGGTTCAACTCAATCCACTGGAGGAGCTGGAATGCATTCCAAAGGTGGTTACACCACAGCGTTGTAGAACTGCTCGCTGCTCTTTTGCTCCACCAACGCCTGCTCGATCGCCGCCTGGTGCACTTCATCGGCATGCTCTTCACGGGCTTCGGGCAGGATGCCCAGGCGTGCGAACAGTTGCATGTCCTTGTCAGCCTGGGGGTTAGCGGTGGTCAGCAGTTTGTCGCCGTAGAAGATCGAGTTGGCGCCGGCAAAAAACGCCAGGGCCTGCATCTGCTCGTTCATGGCTTCGCGGCCGGCCGACAGGCGCACGTGGGACTGCGGCATCAGAATGCGCGCCACCGCCAGCATACGGATGAAATCGAAGGGGTCGATGTCATCGGCGTTTTCCAACGGCGTGCCCGCTACCTTCACCAGCATGTTGATCGGCACCGACTCCGGATGCTCCGGCAGGTTGGCCAGTTGGATCAGCAAGTTGGCACGGTCGTCGAGGGACTCGCCCATGCCGAGGATACCGCCCGAGCAGATCTTCATCCCCGAATCACGCACATAGGCCAGGGTTTGCAGGCGCTCGCTGTAGGTGCGGGTGGTGATGATCGAGCCGTAGAACTCCGGCGAGGTGTCGAGGTTGTGGTTGTAGTAGTCAAGGCCGGCCTGGGCCAGCGCTTCGGTCTGGTCCTGGTCGAGGCGTCCGAGGGTCATGCAGGTTTCCAGGCCCATGGCCTTCACGCCTTTGACCATTTCCAGCACGTAGGGCATGTCTTTGGCCGACGGATGTTTCCATGCCGCACCCATGCAGAAACGCGTCGAACCGATGGCCTTGGCACGAGCGGCCTCCTCGAGGACCTTCTGCACCTCCATCAACTTCTCTTTTTCCAGGCCAGTGTTGTAGTGGCCCGACTGCGGACAATATTTGCAATCTTCCGGGCAGGCGCCGGTCTTGATCGACAGCAGGGTCGAGACCTGCACGCGGTTGGCGTCGAAATGCGCGCGGTGCACGGTCTGCGCCTGGAACAACAGGTCGTTGAAGGGCTGCACGAACAGGGCTTTGACTTCAGCTAAAGACCAATCGTGACGCAGGGTGGCAGAGGTGCTGGCGCTCATGGGCGATTCCTTGATTATGCTTTGGCAAGCGCTGTGGGAAGGGCAATACCCACAGGCACGACACGGATGCTCGGCATATTTAAGGAAGATTCATGCACTGTCAACCTGAGCACAAACACCAAGTTTACATCTGGTTAAAAAGCATACAGACCTGTTTGATTTGCGATGAGTGCACCGACTCGGCCGAGGACGTGTGCAACGCCTGCGAAACAGAATTGCCATGGCTGATGGAACAATGCGAGCGCTGCGCACTGCCCTTGCCCATGGATGGGTTGATCTGCGGCCAGTGCCAAAAACAGCCTCCGGCCTTTCACCAAGTGATCGCGCCATGGACCTATAGCTTTCCAGTGGACACCCTGATCAGCCGCTTCAAGCATCAGGCGCGTTGGCCGCTGGGGCATCTGTTGGCGCGCCTGCTGGGGCAGCATTTGCAGCATCGCTTCGATAACGCCGAACTGGAGCGCCCCGACTGCCTGCTGCCCGTGCCCATGGCGCGTAAACGCCTGCGCGAACGCGGCTTCAATCAAGCGTTGATGCTGGCCCGCTGGCTCAGTCACGCCCTTGACATTCCCTTTGATGAATACGCGCTATTACGCCCCCATGAAACCGTGGCGCAGCAAGACCTCGATGCCAAGACCCGCAAACGCAACCTGCTCAACGCCTTCGCACTGGCCCCCGGCATTCAGGTTGCCGGGCAACATCTGGCGCTGGTAGACGACGTCCTCACCACCGGCGCGACGGCCCACAGCCTGGCGCGCTTGTTGATAAATGCCGGCGCACGCCAGGTGGACGTTTATTGCCTGGCCCGTACGCCCAAGCCCGGCAGCTGACTTGACTCCCCTGCGCCAGCGCGGCAACGTCGGCGCATCTCACCCAAGCGTATCCGCCATGTCTGTGCCCAGCCCTCTCAGCCAACACATCATCCGCCGCCCCCAGCGTATTGCCTTGCTGGGGCATATCGCCGAGCAGGGCTCCATCACCCGTGCGGCCAAGAGTGCCGGGTTGAGTTACAAGGCCGCCTGGGACGCCATTGATGAGCTGAACAACCTGGCGCAAAAACCGCTGGTGCAACGCAGCGTCGGTGGCAAGGGCGGTGGCGGCGCCAAACTGACGCAGGAAGGGGAACGGGTCCTGCGCCTTTATCAGCGCCTGCAACTGCTTCAGGCCGAGATCCTTGGCTCGGACGAAGCGGCCAGCGACTTCAACCTGCTGGGCCGCTTGATGCTGCGCACCAGCGCGCGCAACCAATTGCACGGCCAGGTCAGTACCATAGAGAGCCATGGCCACAACGACATGATCCGCCTGCAATTGGCCGGCGGCCTGCACCTCGACGCACAGATCACCCACGACAGCACCCTGCGCCTGGAACTGCAGACCGGCGTGGAAGTAGTGGCCCTGATCAAGGCCGGGTGGCTTGAATTACTGGTGGACGGGCAAGCTGAAACACTTGGACACAATTGCCTGCAAGGCAGGATCGAGACCATTCTCGCCGCCGAAGACGGCCCCAGCGAGGTGCGTATTGCCCTGCCCAACGGCCAAGTGTTGTGCGCGCTGGCGCCGCCCGTCGCGCTCAAGGCCATTGATGCAGCGCAAGGCCAGCCGATCCGCGTGCAGTTTGCACCCAGCCATGTATTGCTTGGCACCCCGGTGTAACGGGCGCGCGTCTTCAAGCTGCAACAATTCGGTCACAAGCGCTGCTTAAGGTGTCTGCAAAAACCTTAAGGAGCCTGTGATGAGCCTATTAGAAGAAAACCAAGCCACCGACCTTGAACAGATGGTGGGCCTGACCCGCCGTCGCTTTATCGGCGCAGGCGCCCTGTGCGGCGCCGCGATGTTCCTCGGCGGCAACCTGCTGAGCCGCAGCGCCCTGGCCGTGAATGCCGCTACCGCCAGCCCGTTGCTGGGGTTCACCAGCATCGCCGCCGCCACCAGCGACACCATCACCCTGCCACCGGGCTACAGTGCTTCGGTGTTGATCAGTTGGGGCCAGCCCCTGCACAAGAACGCCCCGGCTTTCGACCCGTCCGGCCATGGCACCGCCAAGGCTCAGGAACAACAGTTCGGCGACAACAACGACGGCATGAGCCTGTTTCCATTCCCCGGTGACGACAACCGCGCGCTGATGGCGATCAACAACGAATACACCAACTATCGCTACCTCTACGCCCACGGCGGCGCGCCACAATCGGCCGAAGACGTGCGCAAGGCCCTGGCCAGCGAAGGCGTGTCGGTGATCGAAGTACGCCGCAAGGGCGACACCTGGCAATTCGTCCAGGATTCACGCTACAACCGGCGCATCCACGGCAATTCGCCGATCCGTTTGAGTGGCCCTGCCGCCGGCCATGACTGGCTGAAAACCACCGCCGACAAGAGCGGCAAAAAAGTCCTCGGCACGTTCCAGAACTGCGCCAACGGCAAGACCCCGTGGGGCACCTACCTGACCTGCGAAGAAAACTTCACCGACTGCTTCGGCAGCAGCAACCCGCAGCAAACCTTCGACGCAGGGCAGAAGCGCTACGGCGTGGTGGCCGCCAGCAAGGACATTAACTGGCATCAGCACGACCCGCGCTTTGATATGGCCAAGAACCCCAACGAACTCAATCGCCATGGTTGGGTGGTGGAAATCGACCCGTTCGATCCGCAATCCACCCCGGTAAAACGCACGGCCTTGGGCCGCTTCAAGCACGAGAACGCGGCCCTCGCCGAAACCCGTGACGGCCGCGCCGTGGTGTACATGGGCGACGATGAACGCGGTGAATTCATCTACAAGTTCATCAGCCGCGATCAGATCAACCACAACAACCCGAAGGCCAACAAAGACCTGCTCGACCACGGCACCTTGTACGTGGCGATCTTCGACGCGGGCGACGGCAACGCCGACCACCCCAAGGGCAAAGGCCAGTGGGTCGAACTCACCCATGGCAAAAACGGCATTGACGCCAGCAGCGGTTTCGCTAACCAGGCCGAGGTGCTGATTCATGCGCGCCTGGCCGCCAGCGTGGTGAAAGCCACACGCATGGACCGCCCGGAATGGATCGTGGTCAGCCCTACCGATGGCCAGGTCTATTGCACCCTGACCAACAACGCCAAGCGCGGCGAAGAGGGCCAGCCGGCGGGCGGCCCCAACCCACGGGAGAAAAACGTCTACGGCCAGATCCTGCGCTGGAAAGCCGACGCCGATAACCACGGTGCCACGGACTTCACCTGGGACCTGTTCGTGGTGGCCGGCAACCCCGGCGTGCATGCCGGTAACCCCAAGGGCGGCTCGTCCAACATCAACCCGCAAAACATGTTCAACAGCCCCGACGGCCTGGGCTTCGACAAAGCCGGGCGCCTGTGGATCCTGACCGATGGCGACTACAGCAACGCCGGCGACTTTGCGGGCATGGGCAATAACCAGATGCTGTGCGCCGACCCGAGCACGGGTGAAATCCGTCGCTTCATGGTGGGGCCGGTGGCGTGTGAAGTGACGGGGATCAGCTTTTCGCCGGACCAGAAAACCTTGTTCGTGGGCATTCAGCACCCAGGGGAAACCGGTGGTTCGACCTGGCCGGAACACCTGCCCAATGGCAAACCCCGGTCTTCGGTGATGGCGATTCGGCGGGATGATGGCGGGATCGTAGGCGCCTGATAGACCGCTATCGCAGGCAAGCCAGCACCCACATTTCGATGTGTAAATACATGCCAGTGTGGGAGCTGGCTTGCCTGCGAAGGCGTCCGCACAACCACCGGCTATCTATGCTGTTACCATACCCGGCCGGACGCGGCGCCCTGCTGCGCGCAGGAGTTCGCATGGCCCACCCGTTTGAAACACTCACCCCAGACCTGGTGCTCGACGCCGTCGAAAGCATCGGTTTCCTCAGCGACGCGCGGGTTCTGGCGCTCAACAGCTACGAAAACCGCGTGTACCAAGTGGGCATCGAAGACGCCGAACCGCTGATCGCCAAGTTCTATCGCCCCCAGCGCTGGACCAACGAGGCGATCCTGGAAGAACACCGCTTCACCTTCGAACTGGCCGAGTGCGATGTACCGGTGGTCGCCCCCTTGGTCCACAACGGCGAGAGCCTGTTCGAACATGCAGGTTTCCGCTTCACCCTGTTCCCCCGCCGTGGCGGCCGGGCGCCGGAGCCAGGCAACCTCGATCAGCTTTACCGGCTCGGGCAACTGCTGGGGCGTTTGCACGCGGTGGGCTCCACCCGCCCGTTCGAACACCGCGAAGCCCTGGGGGTGAAGAATTTCGGTCACGACTCCCTCACCACCTTGCTTGAAGGCAACTTCATTCCCAAAAGCCTGTTGCCGGCCTACGAGTCCGTGGCCCGCGACTTGCTCAAGCGTGTGGAAGAGGTTTACAAGGCCACGCCGCACAAGAACATCCGTATGCACGGTGACTGCCACCCCGGCAACATGATGTGCCGCGACGAGATGTTCCATATCGTCGACCTGGATGACTGCCGCATGGGCCCAGCGGTGCAAGACCTGTGGATGATGCTGGCTGGTGACCGCCAGGAATGCCTCGGCCAGCTCTCGGAGCTGATGGACGGCTATCAGGAATTCCACGACTTCGACCCGCGCGAACTGGCGCTGATCGAGCCGCTGCGCGCCCTGCGCTTGATGCACTACAGTGCCTGGCTCGCACGACGCTGGGACGACCCGGCGTTTCCCCATAGCTTTCCGTGGTTTGGCAGCGAACGGTATTGGGGTGACCAGGTGCTGGCGTTGCGCGAGCAACTGTCGGCGCTCAATGAAGAACCGCTGAAGCTCTTCTGACCTGGCCCTGCCTCCTGTG
The DNA here is from genome assembly GCF_058725345.1 of Pseudomonas sp. DW-iso17. Taxonomy (NCBI): domain Bacteria; kingdom Pseudomonadati; phylum Pseudomonadota; class Gammaproteobacteria; order Pseudomonadales; family Pseudomonadaceae; genus Pseudomonas; species Pseudomonas sp. DW-iso17. The sequence continues at coordinate 80,950 of NZ_JBZXEA010000011.1, forward strand.
GGAGCTGGCTGTCCATGCTCGCCCCCACGCTCTGCGTGGGCGCGCATCCTGTGACGCTCCGCGTCACGATTTAAGAGCAGACGCAGAGCGTCCAAGGCGGCGTTACCACGCAGAGCGTGGGAACGAGCGTTGTCTGACAAATATCCTTACAATTGCGCTTTGTTAGCTGCCTAAGCAAGGATTCTGCAATGCAAGCCGCCAACCCCCGCAAGGGGTACATCCTGGGCCTGAGCGCCTATGTCATCTGGGGTCTGTTCCCGCTCTACTTCAAAGCCATCGCCAGCGTGCCCGCCGCCGAGATCATCGTGCACCGCGTGTTGTGGTCGGCCCTGTTCGGTGGGCTGTTGCTGATGGTGTGGAAACATCCCGGCTGGTTTCGCGAACTGCGCGACAACCCCAAGCGCCTGGCGATCCTGGCCCTCAGCGGTTCGTTGATCGCCGCTAACTGGCTGACCTATGTGTGGTCGGTGAACACCGGGCGCATGCTTGAAGCGAGCCTGGGTTACTACATCAACCCACTGGTGAATGTGCTGCTGGGCATGCTGATCCTCGGCGAGCGCTTGCGCCGTTTGCAATGGGTAGCGGTGGGGTTGGCAGCGATAGGTGTGGCGCAGCAGGTGTGGCAAGTCGGTAGCCTGCCGTGGGTGTCGCTGGCGCTGGCGCTGACGTTCGGCTTCTACGGTTTGATCCGCAAGCAGGCGCCGGTCAAGGCGCTGCCAGGGCTGGTGGTGGAAACCTGGATGCTGGTACCCATTGCCGTCGCCTGGTTGTTGTTCAACCCGACCGCCCACAGCGCGCAACTGGCGTTCTGGAGCACCTCAGAGGCCTGGTGGCTGGTGGCCGCAGGCCCGGTGACGCTGATTCCCCTAGTGTGCTTCAACGCCGCTGCACGGCATTTGCCCTACACCGCCCTGGGCTTTTTGCAGTATGTGGCGCCGACGCTGGTGTTGCTCGAAGCCGTGCTGTTGTTCGGTGAACACCTGGCGCCGAGCACGCTGATCGCCTTCGCCTTTATCTGGGCCGGGTTGGTGGTGTACAGCCTGGATGCCTGGCTGACCGTGCGTAAACGCTGATCAAATAACGTACAAACCTCTACAAGCCACGGCTTTCGTGGCTTGTAGCGTTCGACCCCAAGGTTATCCACAACCTGATCCCCGCCATTTGTGCACAAGCCCTTGAAACTGCTCGTTTTTTGCTCAACTTGCGCAGAAGGCCGGCGGACGTGGCCTGGCGTCGGGTCTCTACAGGTTATCCACAGGCCCATGCAAGATTTCCCTGCATAACCTTGCGGATCGTTATTCCTCCTGACGCAACTCCACCATCAAGTCATCGGCCAAGGTTTCCAAAGCCTCTTGCAGGGTTTCCAGCGATAGCGTGGCCGGCACTTGCAACAACGCCTCGGCGTTGAACAGCGGGTCACCGCTCATGGGCGCCGGGCGCACATCGGTGCTCAGGCGTTCCAGGTTGACGCCCTGCTGGCTCAGCAGCGCGGTGATCTCACGCACGATGCCCGAGCGGTCATTGCCCACCAGGGTCATCAGGATCGGCTTGGACGCCGATGCCTGGCCGCTGCTGCCCTCACCCACCAACACGCGAATGCCATGGGTGGATAAATCCTCCAATGCCCCCACCAATGCCTGGCGCTGCTCGCTCGGCACGCTCACCCGCAGGATCCCGGCAAACTGCCCGGCCATGTGCGCCATGCGGCTTTCCAGCCAGTTACCACCATGACTGGCAATGTTCTGCGCGATGCGTTCAACCAGGCCGGGTTTGTCGGCGGCGATAATAGTGAGTACAAGATGGTCCATGGCGCAGTCCCTCGGTTGGTTGATCCTCGATTATAGACATGCCGCGTTTATCCAGAAGGGACGCGTGATCGTCAACGTCCATCGCAGGCAAGCCAGCTCCCCCAGACAAATCGTGTACCATTTTTATATTTATCTGGAACAATCCAATAGTTTTTTGAGAACATCTGGTTCTCCGCTGTGACCGTACGACCAAAGTGGGTCGCTAAACGACGTATTTAGTCTAATTTTCACAACCGCAAGTCATCATGTAGTATGCCCAACCGTGCACTACATAATGAAAATCTGATAAAGCGCATAAGCTCCGCAGAGTGAGGCAAGCAATGACTGAACACGTTCAAGTCGGTGGCCTGCAGGTCGCCAAAGTCCTGTTCGACTTCGTGAACAACGAAGCCATTCCCGGTACCGGCATCACTGCCGACCAGTTCTGGGCCGGTGCCGACAAGGTCATCCATGACCTGGCCCCGAAGAACAAAGCCCTACTCGCCAAACGCGACGACTTCCAGGCGCGGATCGATACCTGGCACCAGACCCACGCCGGCCAGGCCCATGACCCGGTGGCCTACAAAGCCTTCCTGCAAGACATCGGCTACCTGTTGCCAGAAGCCGCAGACTTTGAGGCCTCGACCCAAAACGTCGATGATGAGATCGCACGCATGGCCGGCCCACAGCTGGTCGTGCCGGTGATGAACGCCCGCTTCGCCCTCAATGCCTCGAATGCGCGCTGGGGCTCGCTGTACGACGCGCTCTATGGCACCGACGCCATCAGCGAAGCCAACGGCGCCGAGAAGGGCAAGGGCTATAACAAAGTGCGTGGCGACAAGGTCATTGCCTTCGCCCGCGCTTTCCTCGACGAGGCCGCACCGCTCAGCGCCGGCAGCCATGTCGATTCCACCGGCTACAAAATCGTCGATGGCAAGCTGATCGTCAGCCTCAAAGGCGGCAGCAACAGCGGCCTGCGTGACGATGCCCAGTTGATCGGTTTCCAGGGCCCTGCGGCCGAGCCGATTGCGATCCTGCTCAAGCACAATGGCCTGCACTTCGAAATCCAGATCGACGCCAGCACCCCAGTCGGCCAAACGGACGCCGCAGGCGTCAAAGACGTGCTGATGGAAGCCGCGCTGACCACCATCATGGACTGCGAAGACTCTGTGGCCGCCGTCGACGCCGATGACAAAGTGGTGATCTACCGCAACTGGCTCGGCCTGATGAAGGGCGACCTGGCCGAAGAAGTGGCCAAGGGCGGCCAGACCTTCACCCGCACCATGAACCCTGACCGCGTCTACACCGGCGTGGATGGCAGCGACGTGACCCTGCACGGCCGTTCGCTGTTGTTCGTGCGCAACGTTGGCCACTTGATGACCATCGACGCGATCCTCGATAAAGACGGCAACGAAGTACCCGAAGGCATCCTCGACGGCCTGATCACCAGCCTGGCGGCGATCCACAGCCTCAACGGCAACAACACCCGCAAGAACAGCCGTACCGGTTCTGTGTACATCGTGAAACCGAAGATGCACGGCCCGGAAGAAGCCGCGTTCACCAACGAACTGTTCGGTCGCATCGAAGAGGTGCTGAACCTGGCGCGCAATACCCTCAAGGTCGGGATCATGGACGAGGAGCGCCGCACCACGGTCAACCTCAAGGCCTGCATCAAGGCGGCCAGCGAGCGCGTGGTGTTTATCAACACCGGTTTCCTCGACCGCACTGGTGATGAAATCCACACCTCCATGGAAGCCGGCGCGATGGTGCGCAAGGCGGCCATGAAGGCGGAAAAATGGATCGGCGCCTATGAGAACTGGAACGTCGATATCGGCCTGAGCACCGGCCTGCAAGGTCGTGCACAGATCGGTAAAGGCATGTGGGCCATGCCCGACCTGATGGCTTTGATGCTTGAGCAGAAAATCGCCCATCCGTTGGCCGGTGCCAACACCGCCTGGGTACCGTCGCCGACCGCTGCGGCCCTGCATGCGTTGCACTACCACAAGGTTGATGTGTTTGCCCGCCAGGCCGAACTGGCCAAGCGCGAGCGCGCTTCGGTGGACGATATCCTCACCATTCCTCTGGCCAGCAACACCGATTGGTCCGAAGAAGAGATCCGCAACGAACTGGACAACAACGCCCAGGGCATCCTCGGCTATGTGGTGCGTTGGATCGACCAGGGTGTGGGCTGCTCCAAGGTGCCGGACATCAACGATGTCGGCCTGATGGAAGACCGCGCCACCCTGCGCATTTCCAGCCAGCACATCGCCAACTGGCTGCGCCACGGCATCGTCAACGAAGCTCAAGTGATGGACAGCCTCAAGCGCATGGCGCCGGTGGTGGACCGTCAAAATGCCGGGGATGCGTTGTACCGCCCACTGGCTCCGGACTTCGACAGCAACATCGCGTTCCAGGCAGCGGTGGAGTTGGTGATTGAAGGGACCAAGCAGCCCAATGGCTATACCGAGCCGGTGTTGCATCGCAGGCGTCGGGAGTTCAAGGCCAAGAACGGCCTGTAATGGAAAAAAGCCCTGATCGAAAGATCGGGGCTTTTTTATCAGGTGTGTCAGTTAGACCGCGTTGCCTGAATCGCAGGCAAGCCAGCTCCCACAGGGGGATGCATTTCAAATGTGGGAGCCGGGCTTACCCGCGAAGAGGCCAGGCCAGTCACCCCACACTCAGGGCACCATCCCCAACTCCCGCTTTACCAACTTCGCCAACTTCACGCTATCAATCGGCTTGAGCAAGAAATCCACCACGCTCAAATGCATCGCATCAATCACATCCGGCGCTTCCGCGTCTCCAGACATGATGATGATCGGCAACGCCGCACGGGTGGACTCACGCACCTGGCGGATCAATTCCAGGCCATTGCTGGGCGCCATGCGCAGGTCGGTGATCAGCAAACCGATGGAACTGCTCGTCTTCAACAAATCCCACGCAGCCTCGCCACTTTCGGCAGTCATGCAGCGAATACCATCGAGCCCAAGGATTTCCGCCAGCAATTCACGCGCGTCCTTGTCGTCGTCCACGATCAAAACGCGTTGGGGGGGTAAATCGGGCTCCAGCATCACGGCGCTCAGCGCCTCGCGCTCGGCATCACTCAAAATATCGTGGTCGGACATACGTTTCTCAGCAGTTCTCATCAATCTCCCAGCACACTCGTCAGACATCTGCGGAAGGGCGAACAATGTGCACTTCGTCGGAAAGTTTGCCTAGTGGGCTTTCTACGGGTTTTGGACGATTGTCATGTAAGGTTTTTCCCTAGTTTTGCGCGGTATTCCTCGACCTAGACTTACGTCCAATGGGCACCCACTGCGCAGGAGTCGACCATGCAGCACGATAACGACAAAAACACTGCGGTCACTGTTATGAGTAAAGCTGATGCATTCGCACAGGCGGGTAAAACCGCTGTGTTGCAGAACATCCACGGCACCCTGCAATTCCTGCAACGCTTCCCGCCGTTCAACCAGATGGAACAGGCGCACCTGGCCTTCCTGGTGGAACAGTGCCAACTGCGTTTCTACGGCCCCGGCGACAGCATCCTCAAACCGTCGGGCGGCCCGGTCGAGCACTTTTATATCGTCAAGCAGGGGCGGGTCGTGGGTGAACGGCCAGACTCGGCAGACACCACCTTTGAAATCGCCACCGGCGAATGCTTCCCCCTCGCCGCCTTGCTGGGTGAGCGCGCGACCCGTACAGAACACAAAGCCGCTGAAGACACCTTCTGCCTGCAATTGAACAAACCGGCCTTTATCAAGCTGTTCGCGCTGTCCAGCCCGTTTCGTGATTTCGCCTTGCGCGGGGTCAGCAGCCTGCTCGACCAGGTCAACCAGCAGGTACAGCAAAAAGCCGTGGAAACTCTCGGCACCCAATACTCCTTGAATACCCGCCTGGGTGAATTGGCCATGCGCCACCCGGTCACCTGCAGCCCGCACACAGCGTTGCGCGAAGCGGTGACCTTGATGCACGAACAGCAAGTCGGCAGCATTGTGATCGTCAACGAACACAAGGCGCCCCTGGGCATCTTCACGCTGCGCGATCTGCGCCAGGTGGTCGCCGATGGCGCCAGCGACTTCAGCCAGAGCATTGCCGGGCACATGACCCAGGCGCCGTTTTACTTGAGCCCGGAGCACAGCGCGTTCGACGCGGCCATCGCCATGACCGAACGGCATATCGCCCATGTGTGCCTGGTGCAAGACCAGCGCCTGTGTGGCGTGGTCTCCGAGCGTGACTTGTTTTCCTTGCAGCGTGTGGACCTGGTGCACCTGGCCCGCACCATCCGCAACGCGCCCCGGGTGGAAAACCTGGTGGCGATTCGCGGTGAAATCGGCCAGTTGGTAGAGCGCATGCTCGCCCATGGCGCCTCATCCACCCAGATCACCCACATCATTACGCTGCTCAACGACCACACCGTGTGCCGGGTGATCGAGCTGACCCTCGCGGAAAAAGGCGACTCCGGCGTGCCCTTCAGTTGGCTGTGTTTTGGCAGCGAAGGCCGCCGCGAACAAACGCTGTACACCGACCAGGACAACGGCATCCTGTTCGAGGCCAAGGACGCCGTCGAAGCCGCCGAAAGGCGTGAGCGCTTGCTACCGCTGGCGCAGCACATCAACCAAAGCCTGGCGCTGTGCGGCTTCAGCCTGTGCAAGGGCAATATCATGGCCGGCAACCCCGAGCTGTGCTTGTCCCGCGTGGAGTGGGCGCGGCGCTTCGGCGCGTTCATTCGTGAGGCGACGCCGGAAAACCTGCTGGGCTCAAGCATCTATTTTGACTTGCGCGTGGTGTGGGGCGAAGAGCGCGGTTGCGAGCAACTGCGCCAGGGCATTCTCGATCAGGTGGCGGATAACCGCTTGTTCCAACGCATGCTGGCCGAAAACGCGCTACTACGACGCCCGCCGGTAGGGCGTTTTCGCGAGTTCGTGCTGACCCGCAAAAATGGCGAAAAGGCCACCCTCGACCTCAAGGTGCAGGGCCTTACGCCTTTTGTAGATGGCGCGCGCCTGTTGGCCCTGGCCAATGGCATCCACGCCAACAACACCCTGGAACGCCTGCGCCAGTTGGTGGACAAGGCCGTGATCGAACCCCTGGATGGCGCCGCCTATGAAGAGGCCTACCACTTTATCCAGCAGACCCGCATGCAGCAGCACCAATTGCAGACCCGCGAGAACCTGCCCTATTCCAACCGCGTCGACCCCGACAGCCTCAACCACCTGGACCGGCGCATCCTGCGTGAGTCCCTGCGCCAGGCCCAACGCCTGCAAAGCAGCCTGAGCTTGCGGTATCAGCTATGAGTTTGTTTGGCTGGCTGCGCGCGAAAAAGCCCGGGCTCAACCCCGCGCAACAGCAGCGCCTGGAGCATTTACCCAAGCCCGCCGAACTGGGCAACGGCCCATTGCGCAGCCAGCGCTGGGTAGTGGTGGACCTGGAAACCAGCGGCCTGAACCTTCACCGCGACCAGGTGCTGTCCATCGGCGCCGTGGTCATCGAAGACGGTGCGGTGGATTTCTCCCAACTGTTCGAACGCACCCTGCAGCGCACCGACACCAAGCTCAGCCCCAGTGTGCTGATCCACGGGTTGGGGCCCAGTGCAATTGCCGCCGGCAGCGACCCGGCCGAGGCGTTGCTGGATTTCATGGCGTTCGTGGGCGACAGCCCTCTGCTGGCTTTTCATGCGCCGTTTGATCAACACATGCTGTGCCGGGCGCTCAAGGACAGCCTGGGGTATCGCCTGGCCCATCCATTCCTGGATGTGGCAGACCTGGCTCCGCTGTTGTGCCCTGAGGCGCATATCCGCGAGGCCGGGCTGGATGATTGGCTCAACCACTTCAGGCTACAGGCTGGCGAACGCCACCATGCCAGCGCCGATGCACTGGCGACGGCGGAGCTGATGTTGATCCTGTTCAGCCGGGCGCGGCAGCAACAGATCGATACGCCCCAGGCGCTGAATGAGCGTTTGGCCCAATGGAAACGACGCAAACAGTCCCCTTCCCTTTAACGCTTCGCGCCCGACGCGGAGCATCGCGGGATGCATTCCCACGCCGAGCGTGGGAACGATCACCCGACAGACGCCAATTGCGCCCACCCTACGCCTCTGACACAATCGCGAATAATTCTCGTTAGTTTAAACCTCTTGTTTATTCGGTGATGCCTTGTCGTCGGTCCAGACCCCACGCAGTGAGCTTGTTGGTGCGTTATATCGCGACCACCGTGGCTGGCTGTTGGCGTGGCTGCGACGCAACGTGGCGTGCCCGAGCCGCGCCGAAGACCTGAGCCAGGACACCTTCATGCGCCTGCTGGGCCGTGACGAGTTGCGCGAGCCCCGCGAACCGCGGGCGTTCCTGGTGGCCATCGCCAAGGGTTTGCTGTTCGACTATTTCCGACGTGCGGCCCTGGAACAGGCCTACCTCACCGAATTGATGCTGATCCCGGAAAGCGAACAGCCTTCGCCGGAAGCCCAGCAACTGATCCTCGAAGACCTCAAGGCCATCGACCGCCTGCTCGGCAAACTGTCGAGCAAGGCCCGCGCCGCGTTCCTCTATAACCGCCTCGACGGCCTGGGCCATGCCGAAATCGCCCAGCGCCTGGGCGTGTCGGTGCCCCGCGTGCGCCAATACCTGGCCCAGGGCATTCGCCAGTGCTACATCGCACTGTATGGCGAGCCGTCGTGACCGCGATCGGCTCCAAACCGGTGTCGTCGCGCGTGCTGGATGCCGCGATTGCCTGGCAGCTGTCCCTCGACTCGGGCGACGGCAGCGCGGTGGAACAGGAAGAGTTCAGCAAGTGGCTGGCCAGTGATGAGGAACACGCCCGCGCCTGGCGCCAGTTGGGCATGCTCGACCAGCGTTTCAGCGGGGCCTCGGGCCCGGCTCGGGCGGCGCTGCTGCAGTCGCGCCACGGCATTCGCCAGCGCGTGCGCAAACTGGGCCGGGGCCTGGCCAGTATCGTGCTGGTGTGCGGCCTAGCGCTGTTTGCCGGTGAGCGTTACGTACCTATTCACTATTGGCTGGCCGACCAGCGCACGGCCACCGGTGAACAGCGCACGCTGAAGCTGGCGGACGGCACGCGGATCAACCTCAACACCCACAGCGCCATTGATGTGCGCTTCGACGAAACACGCCGCTTGATCGTGTTGCAGGCAGGCGAGATTCTCGTCGAAACCGGCCACGACGATTCACGCCCTTTCTACGTGCAAACCCGCGACGGCAGCCTGCGGGCGCTGGGTACTCGGTTTATCGTCAAGCGCGAAGACGACGCTACGCGCCTGAGTGTGTTGCAGTCAGCCGTGGCCGCCCAGCCCGAGGCGTTGCACCACGAACAGGTGTTCAAGGCGGGCCAGCAGGTGCTGATGCGCAGCGACGGCCTTGGCCCGTTGCTGGCCGTCACCCCGGCCACCGATGCCTGGACGCGCGGCATGCTGGTAGTGGACAACGCTCGGCTGGGGGATGTGATCGAGGAATTGGCGCGCTATCGCACCGGCTACCTGGGGGTGGATAACAACGTGGCCGACCTGCGCATCACCGGCAGTTTCCCGCTGCATGACACCACGTTGGCATTGAATGCGCTGTTGCCGACTTTGCCGGTGCAGATCGAGCAGCACACGCCGTGGTGGGTGACCGTCAAGGGTAAGCCTTAGGTCCTGCAGCGCCTGGGCGATTGCTATCGCAGGCAAGCCAGCTCCCACATTTCGAATTGCGAACACCTTCAACTGTAGGAGCTGGCTTGCCTGCGATGAGGCCCTCAAGCACACCTGCGAAAAATATTTTCACTCATCCCTATCACTTTTCGATTCTCGCTCGGCACCTAGGCAATTGAGAAATATTTCCATTCAGGAGCCGCCCTTATGTCCCGCACGCTAGACACCTTGTTGCGCCCCAGCCTGTTAGCCGTGGCGATCGCCCTCAGCGCCCCGCTCGCCAGCACCCCGCTGATCGCCGCCGAACAAGCCTCCAGTGTGCGCGCCTATAACCTGCCCGCTGCGCCCCTGGCCACCACCCTGAACCAGATCGCCAGCCAGGCCGGCCTGGCGCTGACCCTCAACCCCGCACTCGCCGCCGGCAAGACCTCGGCACCGGTCAAAGGCCAGTTCGATGCGCAGGGCGCGTTGCGGGAAGCCTTGCGGGGGACGGGGTTGCAGTTGGAGCAGAGCAGTGCGGGCACTTACACCCTGATGCCGGTCCCGGAGGGCGTCGTTGCCTTGCCGACCACCAACATCACCGGCCAAGGCAGCTATGAAAGCGCTTGGGGGCCGGTGGAAGGATATGTAGCAAAGCGCACCGCCGCCGGCACCAAAACCGATACTGCGCTGGTCGAGGCACCACGCTCGATCTCGGTAGCCACCCGCGAGCAAATGCAGGACCGTAACGTGCAGAACCTCGACGATGCGGTCAAATACATGCCCGGTATTGTGTCTGCCAGCTACGGCAGCGACACCCGTTACGACTGGATGCGCGTACGCGGCTTCGAGCCGACGCAATTCCTCGATGGCCTGCCACTGCCCCGTGGCGTGTACGCCAACCCGAAAGCCGAAACCTGGAACCTCGACCGCCTCGCCCTGCTGCGCGGTCCGGCCTCGTCAGTCTATGGCCAGACCCCTCCGGGCGGCCTGCTGGATATGGTCAGCCGCCGCCCCAGCGCTGAATCGAGCCACGCCATCCAGATGCAATACGGCAGTGACAACTATCGCCAGATCAATTTCGAAAGCACTGGCAAGATCGATGATGAGGGCCAGTTTCTCTACAGCGTTGGCGGCGTGGTACGCGATGCCGGTACCCAGGTCGATCACATCGACAACAAGCGGTACAACATCGCACCGAGCTTGACCTGGAATATCGACACCGATACCAAGCTGACCTTGCTGTCACAGTTCACCCGTGACGATACCGGGGCGACCAGCCAGTTCCTGCCGATCCAGGGCACCAAAATCAAATCACCGCTAGGCGAGGTTTCCCACCACAAGAACCTCGGCGACCCGGACTACGACTTCTACGACCGCACCTACTACGCCTTGGGCTACGCGTTCGAGCACCGCTTCAACGATACCTGGCAATTCAAGCAGAACCTGCGCTACACCAAATCCGAATTGGCGTTCCAGCAACTGACGGTAGGCTCGTTTGCCTTCTCCCCCGCCGACGCCAATGGCGACATCAGCCGCTCTTCGACCAATGTGGACGAGGACATCAGCCAGTTCGCGGTGGACAACAACTTCCAGGCTGACTTCGCCACTGGCGACATCTCCCACACCGTGCTGCTGGGCCTGGATCATCAACGCACCGACACCTCGTACCTGGCGATTTTCGGCGACGGTGGCACCACGAACATCTTTAACCCGGTCTATGGCCAGCCGATCGTGCGCCCGGCGCGCTCTACCGCGTTCTACGATTACAACCAGAAAACCGTGCAGACCGGCCTTTACGTGCAGGACCAGATGGCCCTGGACAACTGGCGCCTGACTCTTGGTGGTCGTGAAGACTGGGTGCACCAGGGCACCACCTACTTCAACAAGAACGACGCGACCAATACCGACCGCAGCAAGAATTTCAGTGGCAACGCGGCGCTGAGCTATGTGTTCGACTCGGGCTTTGTCCCCTACCTCTCGTACGCCGAGTCGTTCCAGCCTGCGAGCAACGCCAGCGTCGACCCCCTCCAGTCGTTCAAGCCGACGGAAGGCAAGCAGTGGGAGTTGGGGATCAAATACCAGCCACCCGGCTCCAACACCCTGCTGAGTGCGGCGGTCTACGACCTGACCCAGAAGAACGTGCAAGTCACCAGCTTCCAGTCCGGTGGCGCCTCCGTGACCGACCAGACCGGAGAAGTAAAGGTCAAGGGACTGGAGCTGGAAGCCGTGTCTGATGTGACCGAAAACCTCAAGGTCATCGCGGCCTACACCCTGGCCAAGTCCGAAGTGCAAAAAGGTCAGTACAAAGGCAATCGCTTGCAATTGATGCCTAATCAGCAAGCATCCTTGTGGACCGACTACACCTGGCACACCGGCGCCCTCGACGGTTTCGGTATCGGCTTCGGCGCCCGCTACACCGGCAACACCTACGGCGACCAGGCCAATACCTGGGCCGGCAAGGCCAACGCCTACACCGTGTTCGACGGCGCGGTGCATTACGACCTCGGTCGCCTGGACAACAGCCTCAAGGGCGCGTCGGTGAAAGTGAACGCGACCAACCTGTTTAACAAAGACTACATTTCCACCTGCGATGGCTCCTATTGCTACTTCGGCGACCAACGCAGCGTCGTCGCCAGCGCCACCTACCAGTGGTAATCAGCTGAGCTAACCACCAGGCCGCCCAACAGGGCGGCTTTGGTGCATCTGAAGGCTAGACAATGAAAAGCAAAACCATCCGCCGCTGGTCCTTCATCCACACCTGGACCAGCCTGATCTGCACCGTATTCCTGCTGCTGCTCGCCCTCACCGGCCTGCCGTTGGTGTTTCACCACGAGATCGACCACCTGCTGGGCAATGAACCCGAACTGGCGCAGATGCCCGCCGATACGCCCCGGCTCAACCTTGAGCAGCTTGTGGCTAAAGCCCAGGCCCATCGCCCCGGCGAGGCCATGCAGTACCTTGCCTGGGACGAAGACGACAAGAACGGTGTGATCGCGATCATGGCGGCCACAGCCGGCACTGAGCCGAACTCGTCGCACACCTTCATGCTCGACGCCCGCACTGGCCAAGCAGTGGAAACCCCCGCAGCCAATGGCGGGCTGACCCTGTTCCTGCTGCGCCTGCATGTGGATATGTTTGCCGGGTTGCCGGGCAAGTTGTTGCTGGCGTTCATGGGCCTTCTGTTTGTGCTGGCGATTATCTCGGGCACGGTGTTGTACCTGCCGTTCATGCGCCGCTTGAAGTTCGCCACCGTGCGCCAGGACAAGTCCACTCGCCTGCGCTGGCTCGACCTGCACAACCTGATCGGCGTGGTCACTTTGACCTGGGCGTTGGTGGTGGGGGTAACCGGCGTGATCAGCGCCTGCGCCGACCTGATCATCGCCGCCTGGCGCCAGGACAGCCTCAGCGCCATGATCGAACCTTACAAGAACGCCCCGCCGCTGACCCAACGCGCGCCCGCCACCGAGTTGTTGAGCATTGCCGCCAAGGCCGCTCCGGGTATGGAGCCAGACTTTATCGCCTTCCCCGGCACGCGTTTTTCCAGCGAACATCACTACGCCGTGTTCATGAAGGGCAGCACCCACCTGACCTCCCATTTGCTGACCCCGGTGCTGATCGACGCCAGCACCCTGGCCGTCACCGCCATCGCCGAACGGCCTTGGTACATGGACGCCATGGGCATGTCCCAACCCCTGCATTTCGGTGATTACGGCGGCATGCCAATGAAGGTCCTGTGGGCGGTGCTGGATGTGTTGACCATCATCGTGCTGGTGAGCGGCATTTACTTATGGATCGTACGGCGCAAGGCGGCCAAGGTATGAAGCCGCGGCAGTCGAATGTCTGGAAGGTCTTTGCCATCCCGCTGGGGATCGGCCTGCTCAGTGCCGCCGGGTTGTTTGCGGCGTTGCTGGGCGATGGGTGGTGGGATTCGTTGAGTTGGATCGGGCTCGGGATACCGGCAATGATGGGGGTATGGGGGTTGGTTAAGCGGCGCGCCTGAGGTCGCTATCGCAGGCAGGCCAGCTCCCACATTTTGACCTGTGAACACAGTCCATTGTGGGAGCTGGCTTGCCTGCGATGAGGCCCGCAAAAACAACGCGGCCCCTCGCCAGGCACCGCACAACCCTCTAGGCTAGCCACACTTCACCTCGAGGAATGCCCATGTCCGCCCCCAGCATGACCTTGTTCCACAACCCCGCTTCGCCCTTCGTGCGTAAAGTGCGCGTGCTGCTGATCGAGACCGGCCAGCAGGATCGTGTGGCCCTGCACGCGTGCCTGCCCACGCCGGTCAACCCGGATGCCGAAGTGCTGCAAGGCAACCCCGTGGGCAAGATCCCGGCCCTGCGCCTGGCCGACGGCTCGGTATTGCACGACAGCCGGGTGATTCTCGATTACCTCGACCACCAGCATGTCGGCAACCCGCTGATCCCCCGCGACGGCTCGGCCCGCTGGCGGCGCCTGACCCTGGCCTCGATGGCTGACGGCATCATGGATGCCGCCGTGCTGGTACGTTACGAGACCGCCATGCGCCCGCCAGAAAAACACTGGGCTCCCTGGCTGGATGAACAGCGCAACAAGATCCGCCGCGCCCTCGCCGAGCTGGAGCGGGACGCCATTGCCGAACTGGCCAGCCACTTCGACGTCGCCGCCATCAGCGTGGCCTGTGCCCTGGGCTATATCGACTTTCGCCATCCGGATATGCAGTGGCGCTCGGACACTCCCAAGCTCGCCGCCTGGTACGCCGAAGTCAACCAGCGGGCTTCGATGCAGCAGACCCAACCCCCGGTTTGACCAGCCCCCTGTAGGAGCGAGCTTGTTGTGGCGAGGGAGCTTGCTCCCGCTCGACAGCGCAGCTGGAGCCGGCTTTATCAGGGGCGCTTCGCACCCCAGCGCAAGCAAGCTTGCTCGCCACCACAAGCTCGCTCCTACAGTGAGAGGCGGTGTGATTGAGGAAGTTGACCATCCTCGCTTTCATCCGCTGATCTTCGCGCAGCCCGATCATTGCACTTCCCCCACCTTACGCTTGCCCACCCCATACCAATCCAGTTTGCGCGTCAGCACCATCACCGTACCCAGCAGGCCAAACAGCAGCAGCGAGCCCATCAACAGTGCGTAATCCTCGGCACTGAGCAAGCCGTACAGCAAGCCATACAACGCCGCCAACCCTGCCGAAAACCCCAGGCCGTGGGCGACGCTGCGCAGCACATGGCACACGTAGAAGCCGATCAACACCACACAGGCGCTGGCCGATATCAGATAGGCCATGGCAAAGCCCAGATGCTCGGACAACGACAACAGCAACAGATAGAAGAACGCCAGCGCCACGCCCACCAAGGCGTACTGAATCGGGTGCACCGCCAGACTCTTGAGCACTTCGAACAGAAAGAAACCAGCGAAGGTCAGCGCGATAAACAACAACGCATATTTGATCGCCCGGTCGCTCTTGAGGTACTGGTCTACCGGGTCGATGAAGTTCACACCAAAGCTGCGGTTGCTGAAATCTTCACAGCCTTGCCCGTCCAGGCAGTTCTGCAGGGCTTGTTCCAGGTTGGTGGAGAAGAAGGACGTCTGCCAGTTGGCGCTGAAGCCTTGGTCGGTAACTTCACGCTGAGCCGGCAGGAAGTTGCCGATAAAACTCGGGTGCGGCCAGTTGGACGCCAGTGATACCTGGCTGGTCTTGCCCACGGGCACCACTTGCAGTTGTTCGGTGCCTTGCAGGCGCAGGTCGAAGGCGAAGTCCAGCACGGCCGCTTTCTTGCCGTCTTGCGCAGGCAACGTCACATGCACGCCCTCACCCAGCCAGTCCACTTGCGAACCCGGCGAGAACTCCAGGCGCTGATCGCCCAGTTCCAGCTTCAACGCGTTTTCAATACCACGAATATCGCTGATCCCCACCGCCAGAAACGCTGGTTCAAAGCGGTAGTCAGCAAAGTCTTCGGTGATCCCCAACTGCGCCGGCAACTCGAAACGCCCGCTGATACGGTTGTCGGCATGGAACAGCCGCGCCTGGTAAATGCCCCGCGCACGCAGTTCGGTTTGCACTTTGCCGTCGAGCTCAAAACGGTCCGGCAGGAAATACAGACGGCCGCGTTCTTCACGGGTTTCTTCGTAGCGCTTGTTGAGCTTCTCATTGAGCTTCCACTCGCGCACCGTCTTGCGAAACGGCACCACCATCACCGGCCCGGTGAGGCGCTGGGCAAAGCTTGAGCTGCGGGCAATGTCCATCAGTACGCCGTCGCGCAGTTGCTGACGGTCGCTGATGATGCCGTTGATCATCAACAATGGAATCAGCAACAGCAGGATCAGCAGCGCAATCGCGCCCAATTTGAAAAGCAGGTTGCGGTTCATGGGTCTCTCCCTGTTTTGATGGGGAGAGTCTGCCCAGTCGGTATGGGGGATTTATGTGGGCAATGTGGAGACTGTGTGGAGATGCAGCACCGCTTGCACGCCGCCCGGTACGTTGCCGATCTGCAACGAGCCGCCGTGCAGCTTCATCACCTCCTCGACAAAGTTGAGCCCCAGGCCCGTACTTTTGCGCCCGCTGGCCGGGCGCGGCAGCGAGTAGAAACGCTCGCTCAGGCGCGGCAAGGCGTAGTCGGGAATCGCCTGCGCCTGGTTGAACAGGCTGACCTGCACCTCGTGATGCCGCACCTGCGCGCTGAACCTCAGCGTGCCGCCGGGTGGGGTGAAATCCAGAGCGTTGTCGAGCAGGTTGCCCAGGGCCTGGCGCAGCAGGAAAGGTTCGCCAAATACCCGCACATCGGGAGCGATGGCCTGCTCGACGTGCAAGCCGGCGCCTTCGACCCGCGCACATTGAGCCTTCAACACATCCTCAACCAGGGCTGCCAAAGAAATGCTCGACTGCTCTTCCAGACCTTGGCGCTGTTCCACCTGGGCCAGGTTCAACAGGCGCTCGATCAGCTGTTGCAGGCGCGCACTTTCGCTGTCGATATTGCCGACAAACCGCTGCTGCTGCTCACGGCTCATGTCGCCCTGCAACAGCTCCGCCGCACCCCGAATCGCCGCCAGCGGGCTCTTCAATTCATGGGTCAGCGTATGCACGTAGCGCTCTACGTAAGCCTTGCCTTCCAGCTGCGTGCGCATGTGCTCCACGGCGGTGGATAACTGCTTGAGCTCGCCGCCGCGATAATGCGGCAACTCGGCGCGGCGGCCCTCGCTCACGGCTTCGGCATAGGCGGTAAGGCGTCTGAGGGCCGCCGTCAGCCACCACGACAATAGCGCGCCCAGCAGCAGCCCGAGGGTGACCAGCCCGGCGCCGTACCACAGCAGGCGCCGCTCGGTGCGATCCACGTAGGGTTGCAACGAGCTGTTGGGCTTGGCTACGGTGACCACGCCGATGATCTGCCCGTTGTCACGAATCGGCGCCCCCACGTGCATCACCGATGAGGTGGGGTCGTCTGCGTCGCTGCGGGTGGAGCGCGCACCGTATTCGCCGCGCAGGGTCAGGTACACGTCGTTCCATTTCGAATAGTCCTGGCCGACTGCTTCACCGCTGGAGTCGAGCAATACCCTGCCTGTGGCGTCGGTCACGTAGATGCGATGGTTGACCTGGTTTTTCGGCAGCCCCCAGATCACCGCACCCGGCTGACGGTTGCCATAGGCCTTGAGCAGCTCGGGCCAATGGCTCTGGCCGAGGGTGCCGTTTTTAACGTCTGCACGCAGGATTTCAGCCAGCAGGTTGGCGGTGTCCACTAATGTTTCTTCGGTGGACTGGCGCACGCCGGGGCGGATTTCCTTCATCACGGTGTTGAGCACGAAGTAGCCGGTCAGGCCGATAAACAGCGCATACACCAGGAAAATCCGCAGCCCAAGGCGCATCAGCTGTGGCTCGGGCTGTAGCTGTAGCCGAGGCCGCGATGGGTCTGGATCGGCTCGGCATCCGCCGCCACACTCCTGAGCTTGCTGCGCAGGCTCTTGATATGGCTATCGATATTGCGCTCATAACCGGCATCAAAGGGTACGCCCACCGCATCCAGCAGTTGTTCGCGGCTGAACACGCGCTCGGGTTGGTCCAGCAGACTTTGCAGCAGGCGGAACTCATGACGCGTGAGGCTCAAGGGTTGGCCACGATAGAGAATCTGCATGCGTTCCAGATCCACTTGGAACAGGGTTGGCGCCACACCCGGGCCGACCCGCTTGAGTATCGCCCTGACCCGCGCCGCCACTTCCCGCGGGCTGAAAGGCTTGACCACATAATCGTCGGCACCGATCTCCAACCCCACCACCCGGTCGATCTCCGCATCCCGCGCACTGAGGAACATCACCGGCACTTCACTGAAGCGGCGCAATTGCTTGCAGGTTTCAAAGCCGGTGATGTCCGGCAGGCCGATGTCGAGAATGATCAGGTCAGCCGGGGTCTGGCGCTGATGCTCCAGCGCCGCCTGGCCGAGCGTCAGCCAGGTGGTGGTGAAGCCCTCGCCTTGCAGGGCAAAGATCAGCGTGTCGGCTATCGCCGCTTCGTCTTCGACAATCAGGATGTGCGGCATGGGTTCGATCAGCAGTCCGGTTTGTCGGCAGTGTAGCGACGTGCCGGGTTTACCGCAGCGCCAAATTCACGCAGGGCCTTGGCGCCGATCAGCAGCGGGTAGTTGAAGCTGCTGCGGTCGGTGAGGTTGACCTCGACGGTGCGCTTGACGTCGCCCAGGCACATCTCCAGATCGATCACCGGGCGCTTGGCCACGCTGGCTTCGTCCTTGTCATCGTCTTCGTCGGCGCGGCTCTTGATCTTGCTGATGCGCGACACCTTGTGCTCATAGACCTTGTTACCCGCGTCTTCACCGCCGAGGCGGAAGCGCACCCAGTCATCGCCGTCGCGCTGAAAGGTTTCGATGTCGCGCGCCGACAGCGAGGCGGTCAGCGCGCCGGTGTCCATCTTGGCCTTGAACGTCTGGCCGATCTCCGGCAACTGGATGTATTCGTAGCGACCGTAGAGGGTCGGTTCGGCGGCCATGACAGGCACAGCAACCAGGGCGAACGCGGCAAGGAGTAATTTCACGGCAGGATTTCCTCGAAAGAAGTGGGCGGAGTCTAGACCGCAAACACGGCACTTAGTTGGCTGAGCGAGCATATCGCGCACAGTGTGAAACATTCGTGCGGCATTTTGCGATTTGGCCTCTAGACTCACCTTGCTTATCATGGCCCGCCCACAGAATTCCAAGAGTTGCTTATGCGCCGCCTGCTCACCGGCTGTCTGGTTACACTGCTGCTGTTAGTCAACACGCTGATCCTGATCGGCCCCTTGATGGTCTTCGCCCTGCTCAAGCTGGTGGCGCCAGGGCGCTCGCGTGACTATGCCTCATGGGCGGTGATGTGGATCGCCGAAACCTGGGCCGAGATCGACAAGCTGATCTTCGCCGCGTGCATCCCCACCCAATGGGATATTCGCGGTGGCGAAGACCTGCGCGGCGATACCTCTTACCTGGTGATCAGCAACCACCAATCCTGGGTCGATATTCCCGCGCTGATCCAGGCATTGAACCGGCGCACGCCGTTCTTCAAGTTCTTCCTGAAAAAAGAACTGATCTGGGTGCCCTTCCTCGGCCTGGCCTGGTGGGCGCTGGATTACCCCTTCATGAAGCGCTACACCAAGGCATTCCTGGCCAAGCACCCGGAGCTGGCGGGGCAGGATCTGAAAATCACCAAAGAGGCCTGCGAGCTGTTCAAGCGTCAGCCGGTGACGGTGGTCAATTACCTGGAAGGCACGCGGTTCAGCGAGGCCAAGCGTGCGCAGCAAAGTTCACCCTTTACTCGACTACTCAAGCCCAAGGCAGGCGGCGTGGCGTTTGTGCTGGCAGCAATGGGTGAACAGCTGGACGCGGTACTCGACGTGACCGTGGCCTACCCACAACAAAAGATTCCAGGGTTCTGGGACCTGATCAGCGGCGCGGTGCCGAAGGTGATCGTGGATATCCGCACCCGCGAGCTGGACCCGGCGTTGTGGCAAGGGGATTACGAGAACGATCCGGCGTTTCGCCAGACCCTCCAGAACTGGGTCAACCAGCTCTGGAGGGAAAAGGACCGTCGAATTCACGAACTGCTGGAGAACAGTGGGGAGCAACGATGACCGCCTGGCCCCGCAAGATGCTACGAAACCTGACTATAGACAGCGGAAAGGGTGCTTTCGGGCAAGGCCGTTGAACAGAGCTGTCGCTGACCAAGCATTATCAATTCCACCCAGCACAATAGAACGAAGCCCAGGCGACAGATCTTCGACATTTTTTTTGAAGCGACTCGCCGATGCTGTGTAGCTGTCAGAGTGAATCCCCATCTCTTCCAGGCGCGAGCGCAACGCTTGATCATCAGCGCCACTGCGTGAAAGAGGAGGCGGACTGAAATAGTTTTTGATGTCTGGAGTTTGTGTCCCGTTGATATTCAAAACGCCACCACTCATAGGTCATTAATGAAACCTTCCAAGGTCGTCGTAAACGAGACCTTGGAAGGTACCTTTATTGTGGTGTCTTGCTTCTTACGGTTCCCTACAACCTTGTGATATTTACCGGTATGACATTTCAGTCTTGCTCGTTATAAAAACGACCTTTGCGCAGGTAACTAGCTACCGGTTCCCCAGGCTTGAGCCAATTTGCCCAATACGGAGCTGCTGGCGCCCTCGCCGCCGAGGTATTTCAGGATTACCGGGGCAAACTGGCCGATCATGCCGCTGTCCATGCCCAAGGCGCTGAAGGCGGTGTTCAAGTCATTGGTGCTTTTCACATTGCCCAATAGGCCGTCCAGGCCGCTGGTCTTGCTGCCGCCGGTTTGGCCGAGCATCCCGCTCAGGGCACCGAGGCTGCCCAATGCGTTATTACCTGACAACTTGTCGAGACCCGGCACAGTGCTGCTCAACTGCGAGAAGTCGTTGCCGCTGAGTTTGTTCTTGGCCAGGCCCAGCATGGCGCCCGTGCCGCCCACCGCTTGCTCGGGGGTGATGTTCAGTTGCGAGGTCAAGGCCGTCAGCAGGTCGGCCGTCTCCGACGTAGGCGCGGCGGCAGCGGCCTTGTTGTTGCCACCCTGCATGCCGGAAATGGCGTTGGCTGCATCGCCAAGGCTGAAACCTGCTGCGAACACCGGGCCAGCGGCCACGGTCAACAGGCAGGACAGGGCAAAACCGCGTGAAATCTTCATCGAAACAACCTCTGGGTATAGGGGTAAAAGCAGGCGTTGGACTGGGTAACCCGTCGGTTGTTCCGGAGCCCCTCAGGAACCCATCGAGGATAAGCGGGTCCATGAACTGACTATAGAATTTGTCGAGAAGAGACTTATGACTGCGATCCAACCCCCAGTGATTGAGCACAAGCCTGCGTTCTGGAGCCGCCCTCGCCTGTTCATCGGCGCCTGCGTGGTGGTGGTTGCCGGTATCGGCGGCGCGCTCTACACCCAGGACAGCGTCAAATCCGCGGCGACATTGGTGACCACGACCCAACAGCCGGCCGCACAGATCATGGCCCACAAGGACTACCTGGAAGTAGAACCGATTGCCTCCACGGCACCAGCACCGGACCAGAGCCTTGAACTCTGGGCGATTCCCAAAGACGGCACACCGGTGTCCCTTGGACTGTTGCCGGAGGATGGCAAAGGCATCATCGGCCTGAACCCACGCCAACAGGAAACCATCAGCAAGCCGGTGGAATTGATGGTGAGCTCGGAAACCAAGGGTGGTTCGGTGAGCAAGCAGCCAACAGGCCCGACCGTCTACCAGGGTGCATTGGCCACTCGCTGATCGGGCCGCACACTCGTTTCAAACTGTGGGAGCGGGCTTGCCCGCGATTGCGGTGGGTCAGCGACATAGATGTCGACTGATTAGCCGCTATCGCGGGCAAGTCCGCTCCCACATTGGCTCATCAGTGCGTTGAAAATTGGCTCCAGGCAACGAATAAGGGCGACCCATGGGTCGCCCTTTTCATTTGGCCAATGCTTATGCAGCGCTGAACAACTTGTGCGGATCAATCACAAACTTCTTCGGCACACCCGCATCGAACTCGCCATACCCGCGTGGCGCATCATCCAGGCTGATCACCTGCACACCGACGATTTCGGCGATGTTGATACGGTCCCACATGATCGCCTGCATCAGTTGACGGTTGTACTTCATCACGGGCGTCTGCCCGGTATGGAAGCTGTGGGATTTGGCCCAGCCCAGACCAAAGCGGATGCTCAGGCTGCCCATTTTCGCGGCGGCATCGACCGCACCTGGATCTTCAGTCACGTACAGACCTGGGATACCGATCTTGCCCGCCACGCGCACCACGCCCATCAGCGAGTTGAGCACCGTGGCAGGGGCTTCGGCCTTGACGCCGTCGTGGCCGTGGCCGCGTGCTTCAAAGCCCACGCAGTCCACGGCGCAGTCCACCTCCGGCTCGCCGAGCAACGCGGCGATCTGTTCGTGCAGCGGGGTGTCAGTGGACAGGTCGACCACTTCAAAACCCTGGGCCTTGGCGTGGGCCAGACGGATCGAGTTGACGTCGCCGATGATCACCACCGCTGCACCCAGCAAGCGAGCGGAGGCGGCAGCCGCCAGACCCACCGGGCCGGCACCGGCGATATAGACAGTGCTGCCTGGGCCGACGCCGGCAGTAACAGCGCCGTGGTAGCCGGTGGGCAGGATGTCGGAGAGGCAGGTCAGGTCACGGATTTTCTCCATGGCCTTGTCGCGATCCGGCAGTTTCAGCAGGTTGAAGTCGGCGTACGGCACCAGCACGTACTCGGCCTGGCCACCGGTCCAGTCGCCCATGTCGACGTAGCCATAGGCACCACCGGCACGGGCCGGGTTGACGGTCAGGCACACGCCGGTGTGTTGTTCCTTGCACGAGCGGCAGCGCCCGCAAGCAACGTTGAACGGCACGGAGACCAGGTCACCGATTTTCAGGTTCTCTACGTCGCTGCCCTTCTCGATCACTTCACCGGTGATTTCATGCCCCAGCACCAGGCCGGTCTGGGCCGTGGTGCGGCCGCGCACCATGTGTTGGTCGGAGCCGCAGATGTTGGTGGAGACCACGCGCAGGATGACGCCGTGCTCAATCTTCCTGCCGCGCGGGTCCTGCATTTTGGGATAGTCGATTTTCTGTACTTCGACCTTGCCGTTGCCGAGATACACGACACCACGATTACCAGACATGCTTTCACCTCGCTGTTGTTTTTATGGAACTGCGTTGCCCTTGGGGCAGCGCGTTAAGTGCTCGGGTACAGATGCTGTTTCTTGTGTTGCTTGTAAGGGCCTCATCGCAGGCAAGCCAGCTCCCACCGTGGATCGGGTTCACACATCCAGGAATGTGGGAGCTGGCTTGCCTGCGACAGCGATCTAGAGAACGACGGTGCGATTGGCATTCAGGAACACCCGCCGCTCGATGTGATACCCCACCGCTCGCGCCAATGTGAGCCCTTCGATATCCCGCCCCTTGGCAATCAAATCTTCGGGATAGTGGCTGTGATCTACCACCTCCACGCCTTGGGCGATGATCGGCCCTTCATCCAGATCGTTGTTGATGTAATGCGCCGTTGCGCCCACCAATTTCACGCCCTTGTTGTACGCCTGGTGATAGGGCTTGGCGCCCTTGAAGCCCGGCAGCAACGAGTGGTGAATGTTGATGGCCTTGCCGTCCAGCTTGCGGCACAGCTCTGGTGACAGCACTTGCATGTAGCGCGCAAGGATGACCAATTCGGCGCCGGTGTCTTCAATCACCTGCCACACCTGACGTTCCTGGGACGGTTTATCGTTGGGGTCCAGTGGGAAATGGTAGTAGGGAATCTGGTGCCAGTCGGCCAACGGTTTGAGATCAGGGTGGTTGGACACCACCGCGACCACGTCCATCGACAATTGGCCGATCCTCTGGCGATACAGCAGGTCGTTCAGGCAGTGATCGGCCTTGGAGACCATGATCACCACTTTGGGCCGGTAGTTCGGCGCCGTCAGTTCGAAGATCATGCCAAACGCTTCACCACGGGCCGCCAGACCTGCGCGAAAGGCTTGCTCGTCGAAACCGTCGGGCTGGCGGAACTCCACACGAATGAAAAACCGGCCAGAAAGGCGGTCATCGAACGAATGGTGCTCGGTGACGTAACAGCCCTGCTCGAACAGGTAGCGGGTGACCGCGTCCACCGTGCCGAGCACGCTGGGGCAGTCGGCGGTCAAAATCCATGTATCGGGTGCGCGGCTCATGGGTCACTCCTCAGGCTGATCGTTCCCACGCTTTGCGTGGGAATGCCGCCATGGACGCTCTGCGTCCGCTTTTGGGACGCGGGGCGTCCCGGTATGCATTCCCACGCGGAGCGTGGGAATGATCATCATGCGACAACGCTCAGGCCGAACTCAGCCGAGGCATCCTGCAACCACAACCACCAGTAATCCGAGAAGCTGCGGCGGATCAGCAGTTCCCAGGTGTCTTCAGCCGTATGACGGATCACCAGTTGCGACTTGGCGAACACCGTACCCACGGCTTTGCCAACCGGGAAGTTGTTGGGGTGTACGTCGTAGCTGGTGGACTTCATCAGCACATCGCGCACGTTAGGGCCGCTCAGTTCAAGAATCTGCTGGCCGCCGCTGACGTTGACGATCTGGATATGCAGGTCGCCCAGGGCGGCACGCAGGTTCTGTTCGGCGGCGAATTCTTCACCGCTCGGCACGATCAACAGCCACTCGTCCGGGCCGAGCCACTGAAGGCTGGTTTCACCTTTGAAGACCACACTCAGCGGGCCGGGCAGTTCAATGCCGACGGCCTTGTGTACGCCAGCGGCGAAGGCGGCGTCGTGGCCATCGCCACGGATAGTCAGGTGGCCGAGGAGTTTCTTTTCACGCACGGTCACGCCGGCATTCTTGCGGCCCTTGCCGACCAGGCTGGCGAGGTCGGCATGGTGCAGCGACGACTCGGCCTTGGCGCCGGTGGTGGGGCGTTGTTGGTAAACATTGGCTGCTGTCATAAAGCACCTGTTCTGAATTCTGTTGATCGTTCCCACGCTCTGCGTGGGAATGCCGCCATGGACGCTCTGCGTCCGCCCTTGGGGCGCAGAGCGCCCCGGAATGCATTCCCACGCAGAGCGTGGGAACGATCAGGTGTCAGACGTTCTGCCGATCACCTTTGGGGTCAAAGAACACCGAAGACACAATCTCGGCCTCGATCACGCTGCCATCCGCTTGCGGCGAGAACACTCGCTCACCGATGCGCTTCAAGCCGCCCTTCACCACACCCATGGCAAACGAATAGCCCAGGGAGTTATGCGCATAACTTGAGGTAACGTGACCCACCATCTTCATCGGAATCGTCTGCTTCGGATCGAACACCAACTGCGCGCCTTCCGGCAGCCACACGTTCGGGTCGATCGGCTTGAGCCCCACCAACTGCTTGCGCTCTTCACGCACGCAGTCTTCACGGTTCATCCCGCGCCAGCCGATCCACGAGAACGGCTTGGTCCGGCCAACGCACCAGCCCATGTTCAGGTCGTCCGGGGTCATCGAGCCGTCGGTGTCTTGCCCGACGATGATGAAGCCCTTCTCGGCGCGCAGTACGTGCATGGTCTCGGTGCCGTACGGGGTCAGGTTGTACTGTTTGCCGGCCTCGACGATTTTTTCCAGCACGCCCATGGCGTAGTCGGCCTGCACGTTGACCTCATACGACAACTCACCGGTAAACGAGATACGGAACACCCGTGCCGGCACGCCACCCACAAGGCCTTCCTTCCAGGTCATGAACGGGAAGCCGTCCTTGTCCAGGTCGATGTCGGTGACTTCACTGAGCAGCTTGCGGCTGTTGGGGCCCGACAGGGTCATGGTTGCCCAATGGTCGGTGACCGAGGTGAAGTACACCTTGAGGTCCGGCCATTCGGTCTGCTGGTAGATTTCCAGCCACTGCAGCACGCGGGCGGCGCCGCCGGTGGTGGTGGTCATCAGGAAGTGGTTGTCGGCCAGACAGGCAGTGACGCCGTCGTCGAAGACCATGCCGTCTTCCTTGCACATCAGGCCGTAGCGCGCCTTGCCCACGTCGAGCTTGGTCCAGGCGTTGGTGTAGATACGGTTGAGGAACTCGCGGGCATCCGGGCCCTGAATGTCAATCTTGCCGAGGGTGGACGCGTCCAGCAGGCCGACGCTGTCACGCACCGCCAGGCATTCGCGCTTCACCGCGGCGTGCAGGTCTTCACCGTTGCGTGGGAAATACCATGGGCGTTTCCACTGGCCGACGTCCTCAAACTCGGCGCCGTTCTTCACGTGCCAGGCCTGCAGGGCGGTGTAGCGTACCGGCTCGAAGATATGCCCACAGTGACGGCCCGCTACGGCGCCGAACGTCACCGGCGTGTAGTTGGGACGGAACATGGTGGTGCCCATCTGCGGGATAGTCACGTTCAACGAACGGGCCGCGATGGCCAGGCCGTTGACGTTACCCAGCTTGCCCTGGTCGGTGCCGAAGCCCAGCGCGGTGTAGCGTTTGACGTGTTCCACCGACTCGAAACCTTCGCGGGTCGCGAGTTCGATGGCGGCCGCGGTGACGTCATTCTGAAGGTCGACAAATTGCTTCGGCGCCCGTGCAGTGGCTTTTTCGTGGGGCACCTGGAACAGCGCCAGGGTCGGTTCTTCCAGACGGCTCAAGGCTTTTGGCAGCGTGCCTTCAACCGGGGCAAAACCGGCTTCGCTGGCTGCACGCACGCCGCCTTCAAAGCCATCGGCGAGGGAATCGCCAAGGCCGTAGACACCGTTGATGCCGCCCACGCACACGCGTTTTTGCGGTGCTTCGCCGGGTACAAACCCGAGGATATCTTCACGCCAGGTCGGTTTGCCGCCCAGGTGCGAGGCCAGGTGCACCACCGGGCTGTAACCGCCGGAGCTGGCGACCAGGTCGCAGTCCAGCCACTCGCCGGGGCTGGTGACTTTATGCGCCTTGACGTCGATGGCTGCCACGCGGGCACCGGTCACGTGCTTACTGCCACGGGCCTCGATCACGGCGCTGCCGGTGAGGATGCGAATGCCTTTGGCGCGAGCTTCTTCAACCAGTGCCCCGCGTGGGTTGTGGCGCGCATCGGCCACCGCGACAACGGTGAGGCCCGCATCGAACCAATCCAGCGCAACGCGGTAGGCATGATCGTTGTTGGTCGACAGCAGCAGCTTTTTACCCGGTGCCACGCCGTAGCGACGCACGTAGGTAGACACCGCACCCGCGAGCATATTGCCCGGCACATCGTTGTTGCCGTACACCAGCGGACGCTCGCACGCACCGGTGGCCAGCACCACACGCTTGGCGCGTACGCGGTGAATACGCTGACGCACCACGCCAATCGGCGCACGGTCACCGAGATGGTCGGTGAGACGCTCGTGAATGGTCAGGAAGTTATGGTCGTGGTAACCGTTGACGGTGGCGCGGGGCAGCAGCACCACGTCCGGCAGGGCTTTCAATTCGGCAATGACGCCGGCAACCCATTCAGTGGCGGGCTTGCCGTCGAGGCTTTCGCGGGAATCGAGCAGCGAACCACCGAACTCTTCCTGCTCGTCGGCGATGATCACCCGAGCACCGCTGCGCGCAGCGGCCAGCGCAGCCGCAAGGCCCGCAGGGCCTGCGCCCACGACCAGCACGTCGCAATGACGGTTGAAGTTGTCGTAGGTGTCCGGGTCGTTCTCGGTGGGCGAGCGACCAAGGCCCGCCGCCTTGCGGATGTACTTCTCGTAGGTCATCCAGAACGATTGCGGGTACATGAAGGTTTTGTAGTAGAAACCCGGCGGCATCAGCTTGCCGCCGACCTTGCCGAGAATCCCCATCATGTCGTTGTTCACGCTCGGCCAGCCGTTGGTGCTGGTAGCAACCAAGCCCTGGTACAGCGCCTGTTGGGTGGCGCGCACGTTGGGGATCTGCGTGGCTTCGGTGGCGCCGATCTGCAGCACCGCGTTCGGCTCTTCGGCGCCCGCGGCAAAGATGCCCCGTGGGCGCGAATATTTGAAGCTGCGGCCAATGATGTCGACACCGTTGGCCAGCAGGGCTGCGGCCAGGGTGTCGCCTTCAAAGCCCTTGTAGCTCTGACCGTTGAACGTAAACGTCAGGACTTTATTACGGTCGATGCGGCCACCGTTGGACAGGCGATTGATCTGGCTCATACCTTCTCTCCAGAGGCCTTGGCGGTGAACTGAGGCTTCTCACCGATCTTGTAGGTTTCAAGAATTTCGTAGGTCACAGTGTCGCGGGTGGCGTTGAAATACTGGCGGCAACCGGCGGCATGGATCCACAGTTCGTGGTGCAGCCCACGCGGGTTATCGCGAAAGAACATGTAGTCGCCCCACTGCTCGTCGGTGCAGGCATTCGGGTCTAGCGGGCGCGGGATGTGCGCTTGGCCGGACGCGTGGAATTCCTCTTCGGAGCGCAGTTCGCCACAGTGAGGACAGAAGATATGCAACATAGGGAATTTCTCCTGTTAGTGGGCGACGGCCGCAGCGCCGTGTTCGTCGATCAACGCACCGTTGTGGAAACGGTCGATGGAAAAAGGTGCGGCCAGTGGGTGCATTTCACCCTTGGCCAGGCTGGCGGCAAACACGTTGCCTGAGCCTGGGGTGGCCTTGAAGCCGCCCGTACCCCAACCGCAGTTGAAGAACATGTTCGGTACCGGGGTCTTGGAGATGATCGGGCAGGCATCCGGCGTGGTGTCGACGATGCCGCCCCACTGGCGGTTCATGCGCACCCGTGACAGCACCGGGAACATCTCGACGATGGCCTGGATGGTGTGCTCGATCACCGGGTACGAACCGCGCTGGCCGTAACCGTTGTAGCCGTCGATACCGGCGCCGATCACCAGGTCGCCCTTGTCGGATTGGCTGATGTAACCGTGCACGGCGTTGGACATGATCACGCTGTCGATAATCGGCTTGATCGGCTCCGACACCAGGGCTTGCAGCGGGTGGGATTCGATCGGCAGGCGGAAGCCCGCCAGCGAAGCCATGTGCCCGGAATTACCGGCAGTCACCACACCGACACGCTTGGCGCCGA
This sequence comes from Pseudomonas sp. DW-iso17, assembly GCF_058725345.1. Classification (NCBI taxonomy): domain Bacteria; kingdom Pseudomonadati; phylum Pseudomonadota; class Gammaproteobacteria; order Pseudomonadales; family Pseudomonadaceae; genus Pseudomonas; species Pseudomonas sp. DW-iso17. Next base: position 109,323 of record NZ_JBZXEA010000011.1, read on the forward strand.
TAAAGCCCTTGTTGGTTTCCACGCCGATGCACACGCCGTTTTCCTTGCGGAACCCGATCACTTCGGTCTGCTGGATCAGGTCCACGCCCAAGGCATCGGCAGCACGGGCAAAGCCCCAGGCCACGGCATCGTGACGGGCCACGCCGCCGCGACGTTGCACGGTGGCGCCGAGCACCGGGTAGCGGGTGTTCTTCGAGCAATCCAGGTACGGAATCTCGTCGGCCACTTGCTGGGCATTCAGCAGCTCGCCGTCCACACCGTTGAGGCGGTTGGCACTCACGCGGCGCTCGGAATCACGGATGTCCTGCAGGGTGTGGCACAGGTTGTACACGCCACGCTGGGAGAACATCACGTTGTAGTTCAGGTCCTGGGACAAACCTTCCCAGAGTTTCATTGCATGTTCGTACAAGTGAGCCGACTCGTCCCACAGGTAGTTGGAACGCACGATGGTGGTGTTGCGCGCGGTGTTACCGCCGCCCAGCCAGCCTTTCTCGACCACCGCCACGTTGGTGATGCCGTGTTCCTTGGCCAGGTAGTAGGCGGTCGCCAGACCATGCCCGCCGCCGCCGACGATCACTACGTCGTAGACCTTTTTCGGGGTCGGCGTGCGCCACATCTTCTGCCAGTTTTCGTGATGGCTGAGGGAGTGCTTGAAGAGGCCGAAGCCTGAGTAGCGTTGCATAGTCATTACTCCAAAACCGCGCTCAGCGATAAACCGGGAAATCAGCGCACAGGGCAGACACGTGCTTGGCCACGTTGGCCTCGACGTCGGCGTCGCCGAGGTTGTCGAGGATGTCGCAGATCCAGCCGGCCAGTTCGACGCACTGCGACACCTTGAAACCACGGGTGGTCACCGCCGGGGTACCGATGCGCAGGCCCGAGGTCACGAACGGCGACTGCGGGTCATTGGGCACCGCATTTTTGTTGACGGTGATGTGGGCGCGACCCAGAGCGGCATCCGCCTCTTTGCCGGTGAGGCCTTGGCGGATCAGGCTGACCAGGAACAGGTGGTTGTCGGTGCCGCCGGAGACCACATCGTAGCCACGCTTGATGAACACTTCGGCCATGGCCTGAGCGTTATCGATCACTTGCTGCTGGTACGCCTTGAAGCCGGGCTCGAGCGCTTCCTTGAAGCACACGGCCTTGCCGGCGATCACGTGCATCAGCGGGCCGCCCTGGGCGCCGGGGAATACCGCAGCGTTGAGTTTCTTTTCGATTTCTTCGTTGGCCTTGGCCAGGATCAGGCCGCCCCGTGGACCGCGCAGGGTTTTGTGGGTGGTGGTGGTGACCACGTCGGCGTAAGGCAGCGGGTTCGGGTACAGGCCAGCGGCAACCAGGCCGGCAACGTGGGCCATGTCGACGAACAGCAGCGCGCCTACCTTGTCGGCGATCTGACGGAAGCGTGGGAAATCCAGGGTCTTGGAGTAGGCCGAGAACCCTGCCACGACCATCTTCGGCTTGTGCTCGACCGCCAGGCGCTCGACTTCGTCGTAGTCGATCAGGCCGGTGTCGGTGTTGATGCCGTACTGCACCGCGTTGTACAGCTTGCCCGAGGACGACACTTTGGCGCCGTGGGTCAGGTGACCGCCGTGGGCCAGGCTCATGCCCAGGATGGTGTCGCCGGCATTGATCAGCGCCAGGTACACGGCGCTGTTGGCGGAGGAACCGGAGTGCGGCTGCACGTTGGCGTAATCGGCGCCGAACAGCTGCTTGGCGCGTTCGATGGCCAGGGCTTCGACCTTGTCCACATGTTCGCAGCCGCCGTAGTAGCGCTTGCCCGGGTAGCCTTCGGCGTATTTGTTGGTAAGGCCACTGCCTTGAGCTTCCATCACGCGCTTGCTGGTGTAGTTCTCCGACGCGATCAGCTCGATATGATCTTCCTGGCGCTGCTCCTCGGCATTCATCGCCGCCAGCAGTGCGTCGTCATATCCCTGGATCTGGTCTTGTTTGCTGAACATCGCGTCTCTCCCAGCCTTTCGTATTGTTGAGGCCCTCGCAGGGCCCTTTGATGCGATGGTAGGGCTGGCGCGTGCGGGCCAAATGCCTGCGCACGCCACGCAAAGGTGCGTTTACGACATAGACTCAAGAATGTGCAAACGCTTGTGTGGGAGCTGGCTTGCCTGCGATGGCATCGCTGCGGTGCAACTGGCAGACCAAGGTGTGTGCATCGCAGGCAAGCCAGCTCCCACAGGGGTTAGGCGATGATCTGGCGGATGAGTAGCAGCAGCAAGAAATGCAGTGGATATAAAGCATAGGCCCAACGCCGCATCGCTGGTGGCGAGACATTTTTGGCATGTCGCAACAAGACCAAACCCACCCATGGCGCAATCAGGCATGTTGCCAACCCCAACAGCGCCACCGGTGTGCCGCTATTCAGCAAAATCTGCCATTGGTTGGCGGCAACACAAACCAAGCCTGGAAGCACACTGAAATACCAAGGGCGACTGAACACCAGCAACATCGCCACAGGCAGCAACACACCGAAAAAACCGAACATCAAATGTGTCGCAAACGCCCCCGCGATACTGAGCGCTAACAGCGCTAATCCTCGATCAAAAAGCGCCTTTTGCTGCCAACCTCGGGCAACCAGCAAACCTAACACCAAAGTCGGCAGCACATTCAACGTATCGGCGTCCTCGATAAATAGCCGATACGGCACTTCGCTGATCACGCTGAACAACAGCAACCAACCCAGGTAGCGCCAATGGCCGGTCACTGGGACGTAACGGACACGATGCACATTGGCCGCAATCGCCAGGCAAAACCATGGAAACGCCAGACGCCCCGGCACGTATAGCCCATCCAGGCTCAGCCCCACATAGCGCAGATGATCGAGCACCATACTCAACAGCGCCAGCCACTTGAGCAGATCCAAAGCGCCATCTCGGACAGGTCCGACAGGCAAGGTGTGAGTACCGTGCATAATTCCCCAACGACTTTGCATTTACAGTGCGTGCGTGCCCCCGGCAATCTTGGGTAAAGTGCGCACCAACATCGACCACAGGAACGGGCCATGACCGACAAGAGCCAACAATTTGCCAGCGACAACTATTCCGGCATCTGCCCGGAAGCCTGGGCCGCCATGGAACAAGCCAACCAGGGCCATCAACGCGCCTACGGCGATGATGAATGGACCCACCGCGCCGCCGACGGTTTCCGCAATCTGTTCGAGACCGACTGCGAGGTGTTCTTCGCCTTCAACGGTACGGCTGCCAACTCCCTGGCGCTGTCCTCGTTGTGCCAGAGCTACCATAGCGTGATTTGCTCGGAAACCGCCCACGTCGAAACCGACGAATGCGGCGCGCCGGAGTTTTTCTCCAACGGCTCCAAACTGCTGGTTGCCCGTACCGAAAACGGCAAGCTGACCCCGGAGTCGATCCGCGAAATCGCCCTCAAGCGCCAGGATATCCATTATCCCAAGCCGCGCGTCGTGACCCTGACCCAGGCCACCGAAGTCGGCAGCGTGTACACCCCGGAAGAAATCCGCGCCATCAGCGCCACCTGCAAGGAACTGGGACTGAACCTGCACATGGACGGCGCACGCTTCGCCAATGCCTGTGCATTCCTGGGCTGCTCACCGGCCGACCTGACCTGGAAAGCCGGCGTCGACGTGCTGTGCTTTGGTGGTACCAAAAACGGCATGGCGGTAGGTGAAGCCATCCTGTTCTTCAATCACAAACTGGCTGAAGACTTTGACTACCGCTGCAAACAGGCCGGTCAGTTGGCGTCGAAAATGCGCTTCCTTTCTGCGCCATGGGTGGGCCTGCTGGAAAATGACGCGTGGCTCAAGCATGCACGCCACGCCAACCATTGCGCGCAATTGCTCAGCAGCCTGGTGTCGGATATTCCCGGCGTGGAATTGATGTTCCCGGTACAGGCCAACGGCGTGTTCCTGCAACTCTCGGAACCCGCGATTGCAGCGCTGACCGCCAAGGGCTGGCGCTTCTACACCTTCATCGGCAAAGGCGGTGCGCGCTTCATGTGTGCGTGGGATACCGAGGAAGAGCGTGTGAGGGAATTGGCTGCCGATATTCGGGAAGTAATGAACGCTTAACGTACGAATTCGGCCAGTTGGTACTGGCCGATTGCCGAGACTGTTTTTTGATATTTCCGACCGCTACGTAGCTCGCTTTCATTGTCTAGCCTCTTGTTACCCGCAAGGAAAACGCAGCGATAACTGCCGCCTTTCGGGTTTCATCGCCAGCCGAATAATCGGCCGCAAAGGCACATCAATGGAGAGTTTTATCATGGAATATCAAAGTAATAGCAACACACTGCAAAGCGGCGGCGGCACTAGCACCACGGTCATAGACTGGGACGAGTTCAGGAAACACGCCAAGATCGGGGACACCATTCAGGAGCCCTCAAGGACGTTGACCATCTACGACAAAGCCTACGAATTGACAAACTCAGGCCAGCACTTCGTTGTTCATATCTATGCCCAATAACTGTTAACGCCTAAGCGCCGCGTCGCAGATTCATGGCCTGCGACGCGACGCTGAATCATGATCGTTCCCGCGCTCCGCGTGGGAATGCCTCCTCGGACGCTCCGCGTCCACCCGAAATCAAGGATGAACACGTGGGCAGAAGCCGCTATGTCATCACCGAACCCGAAAAACCCCACTTCCTCACCTGCACTGTCATGGAATGGCTCCCCCTCTTCACCTGCAACTACCTGGTGGACCATCTTCTGGATTGCTGGCGATATCAACAAAGCAACCACGCTTTAAACTTGTTTGGTTACGTCATCCTGGAAAATCACTTGCACTTTATTGCTCAAGCGCCAGATCTGGGAAAGTGCGTCAGCCAATTCAAATCCTTCACCGCCCGAACCATCATTGGCGACCTGCAAAGCAAAGGCGCGGAGCGGGTATTGCAGCGCCTGCGTTTCTGCAAGCGTGCACACAAGACAGATCGTGTTTATCAACTGTGGCAGGAAGGTTCACATGCGGAGTTGGTTTACAGCGAGGCAGTCATGCGCCAGAAGCTTGATTACATCCATCACAACCCCATAAAGCGGGGCTATGTGGACCTGGCTGAACACTGGCGTTACTCCAGCGCGCGCAACTATGCAGGTATGCCAGGCCTGATCGACATCCAACCTTGGCTCTGAAGATCCGCGTGCCCCTTCCCTTACGACGGGACGCGGAGCGTCCCAGGTGGCGTTACCACGCAGAGCGTGGGAACGAGCATGTGCCTGCTGCCGGGAAGATCGCTCCCGCGCTCCGCGTGGGAATGCAGCCCGTGACGCTCCGCGTCACACCCTCAATGCGGCCGGACGCGGAGCGTCCCAGGTGGCGTTACCACGCAGAGCGTGGGAACGAGCATGTGCCTGCTGCCGGGAAGATCGCTCCCGCGCTCCGCGTGGGAATGCAGCCCGTGACGCTCCGCGTCACACCCTCAATGCGGCCGGACGCGGAGCGTCCCAGGTGGCGTTACCACGCAGAGCGTGGGAACGAGCATGTG